>URED01000001.1 GCA_900546785.1 uncultured Oscillospiraceae bacterium
ACGGGGCTGTGGAATACAGCCCCGTTTTGCTGCTCGTCAGCTGGTTTCATTTGTGTTGTTCGTATCGCATCCGCAGGAGCCTGAGCCGTCTTCTTTTTCGGGCGGGAAGAATTCGTCAACAGGAAATTCAATGCTCTGGAATGTGTCGCACGGATTCTGGGTGTTGCATTCGCACTCTCTTTGCGGGATGCAGTAATCATATGCGGGGATCAGGATCTGCACATCTCTTTCCATCTGCACGATGCTGAAAAGACCAAGCGTCACAAGCACCGCTTTGGTTCCGCCCGCGCTTGGGACGGTGTCCTGCGAGTTCTGCAGTATGGACTGCGGGAAAGATGTGCAAAGCGGGATACAGCAGTCGCACAGGTCTATGACATCGCAAGCTAAAATGACCGGGTCAACCGCCTGCACCTTTGCGGTCGGGTTCGTATAACTTGGCGCTTCGGGGCAGTCCGTAGCCTCGGAAACAGGATTTGAAGTGAATACCTTAACATTGCCCTCTGAGCCGTAAAGTATACATTTTTTGGTGAACTGCGCGTAGCCCACTGCCACTTCCGGCGTTGTGCACGGCGCTGAATAAGTATCAAATTCAAGGCGGAAATAGAATGTAATGTCAACCGAATAATAGCCCCTGTTAAAAGGCACTTCGTCCACGTCGATGGAAACGGAAACCACCTTGCATTCGCGGCATTTCACGTTTACCGCCTCGTCGATCAGCCTTTGGCTCCTTGAAAAGAATGTAACTCTGAGGTCCTCAAGGCAATCTTTTGAAACGCAGCTGTCATAAATGCGCTTTGTGTCTATGCACACAGCCTCATTTATGCGGTTTTCACCGGCGTTGATAATGGTGTTTGCCATAAAAAAACTCCTTTGCAGAATATTTGAAGCTAACTTCATATCATTCTATGCAGGAGTTTTTTTGTTGACAGTTATATCGCAGAAATTTTAAACATTTTTGCGCATTTATTCAAACACCGGGTACATTCTTCTGTAAAGCGCGTTTATGCGGCGGAAATAATCCGCGTCAAGGTTGTCTATGGTTTCCTTTGTTGTGCGAAAACGCCAGTTTTTTTCCGCCACGCCGGGGATATTCATGCGCGCGTCGCTGCCGAAGCCGCACATATCCTGAAAGGAGATCATGGCAACGTTGGAGCTGCTTTTCCACACCGCCTCAATGATCTTGCGGCAGGAGGGGCTTTTGTAGCCGCCCTCTCCCCAGTTATCGCCCTCAAAACCGCAGTAATCAAGGGCAAAACGCCGGTCTTCTTCACTCGCTTCCCAAAGCCACCCGAGCAGGGTATTGTTGTCATGCGTGCCAACATAGTTTATGCTGTTTTGCACGGCGTTGTGCGGAAGATGCGCGGAATCCGCGTGCGCGTCAAAGCCGAACTGAACCACTTTCATTCCCGGAAATCCCGTGTTTTTAAGCAGTTCTATAACATCCTCGCCAAAGGTGCCCAGATCCTCGGCAATGATGGGCGCGTTCGGGTGTTTTTCGAATACCTTGTTAAAAAGCGCCATGCCCGGTCCTTTTTGCCATTCCCCGTTTTTTGCGTTTTCTGCGCTTGCGTCCACCTCGTAATAACTTGCAAACGCGCGGAAATGGTCTATGCGCACAACGTCAAAGGTTTTAAGCGCTGTGCCGATTCGTGAGATCCACCAAGAATATCCGTCTTTTCTCATCGTTTCCCAGTTGTAGATGGGGTTGCCCCAAAGCTGCCCGTCCTCGCTGAAATAATCGGGCGGCACGCCGGCAACCTTCTTCGACTTCAGCGTTTTTTTATCTATCTTAAACAGCGGCAGATCCGCCCAAACGTCAACACTGTCCATCGCAACGTAGATCGGCATATCGCCGATAACGGCAATGCCCTTTTCGTTTGCGTATCTCTTGATCTCAAACCACTGCTTGAAAAAAATGAACTGCACGAATTTCCAGAACGCCGCGCTCTCTTCAAACGAATAGATATCCTTTATGCAGCTTTCGTAAACAGCCTGCTTTTTATCCCACTGCCACCACGGTCTGCCGCCGTTCTGCTCTTTTGCAGCCATATAAACGGCGTAGTCCGTAAGCCACGGGTTTTCAATCTCAAAGGTTTTGATCTCCGCCGCTGTTTTGCCGTCAATATTTGAAAAGGCTTTTTTCAGCAGGGCATATCTTTTTTCTGCCGCAAATTCGTAATCGGCGGTGTAGGGCGTTTCAGCATAGACGTTCTCCTCCGCATCGCGTTCGCTGACAAGCCCCATATCGCAAAGCCCCTGCGGGTCAATAAAAAGATAATTCCCGGCAAACGCGCTTGGGGAGCAGTAGGGGCTGTTGGAGCCGTCAATGGGATTGAACGGCAGCACCTGCCAATATGTAAATCCCATCGCGCTTATTTTATCAATGAAGTGTTTGGCGTTTCCGTCAAAAACACCTATGCCGTATCTGCCGGGCAGTGAGCTTATGTGCATAAGCACGCCGGCGCCTCTCTTTTTCAGCATATTGCATATCCTTTCGCGCCGCAAGGGCGGCAATCATTTTGATTTCCATTCAATTTTACCAAAAATAATGTGTTTTGGCAACACAAACGGTAAAATCGCTTTTTATATATTATTTTTAATAAATTAATAAATTATTATTGAATATGGAAACGTACTTTGGTATAATTAAATCCAATCTGGAAAAGTGTTTGTATCGGCAAATCATGCGAAAGGGGGGCGGAAAATAGATACCGTAAAGATCAAAGCGGCCGCTGTGCCGCAAACAGAGCTTGCGATTCAAAAAAGATACTGTGAAAAGGTACGCGCCGTTCTGAAAGAAAAGTACGAGACTCAGCCCCTTGCCTGCGTCGTTACCTACGGCTGCCAGCAGAATGTGGCGGACAGCGAAAAGATAAAAGGCATGCTTGCCGAAATGGGCTACGGCTTTACACAGGAGCGCACGGAGGCGCGGCTCGTTATCTTCAATACCTGCGCCGTTCGCGAGCATGCGGAGGACAGGGTGTTCGGCAACGTCGGCGCGCTCAAAAAATACAAATATGAAAACCCCGGCACCGTGATTGCCTGCTGCGGCTGTATGATGCAGCAAAAGCATATTGCAGATAAGATCAAAAAAAGCTTTCCTTTTGTGGATCTGGTCTTTGGCACGCATGTGGTGCACCGCCTGCCGGAACTGATCTATAAAACGCTGACGGGCAAAAAGCGCGTGTTTGAAACGCCGGATACGGACGGCGTGATCGCAGAGGGCGTTCCCGTTTTAAGAGATGAGGAGAAACGCGCCTGGCTGCCGATCATGTACGGCTGCAATAATTTCTGTACCTACTGCATCGTGCCGTATGTCCGCGGGCGTGAAAGGAGCCGCGAGCCGCAGCAGATCCTCAAAGAGGCAAGGGAGCTTGTTGCGAGCGGCTGTAAGGAGATCACCCTTTTGGGGCAGAACGTAAATTCCTACGGCAAAAATCTTGAACCGCGCGTTACGTTTGCCGAGCTGCTCAGAATGATAAATGATATAGACGGCGATTTCAGGATTCGCTTTATGACGAGCCACCCGAAAGACTGTACGCGCGAGCTGCTGGAGACAATGGCGCAGTGCGATAAGGTTGCAAAACACCTGCACCTGCCGTTTCAGAGCGGCAACGACCGTGTGCTGAAAGCCATGAACCGCAATTACACAAGAGAAAAATATTTATCTCTGATAAACTATGCAAAAGAGCTTATGGGCGATCAGCTTTCCATAACCTCCGATATTATTGTGGGCTTCCCGGGCGAAACGTACGCGGAATTTAAAGATACGCTTTCTCTTATTGAGGAGGTAAAGTTTACTTCGCTCTTCACATTTATCTATTCCCCCAGAAAGGGCACGCCCGCCGCGGAGATGGAAGACCCCGTGCCGGCGGAGGAAAAGGGCAGGTGGCTCAGAGAGCTTTTGGCTGCACAGGAAAAAATATCCGCCCAAAATATGAAAAAGTACGCCGGCAAAACCTTTAAATGCTTTATTTACGGCAAGGGCAAGCACGGCGAACATTCCCTTGAGGCAAGAACGGACGGCAATATCATAATCGAATTTGACGGCGATGAAGATATGATCGGCACGTTCAAAAACATTACCGTTACCGAGCCGCTCACTTATGTTTTAAAGGGCAGGCTCGCGGAATAATAGAATTATAAAACTATCTTGAAAGGAATCAACTACTATGTCACTTGAAAACGCACTTCGCGAACTCGGAAAGGAAATTCAGAAAGACGCGCGCTTTAAAGCGCTTCAGGACGCAGCCGCAAAAAACGACGCGGACGCGGATCTTCAGGAAAAGATGAAACAGCTTCAGCTCTATTCGCTTCAGTACCAGCAGGAAACAGGCAAGGGCGATGACGCGGATAACGCCAAAATAGAGCAGCTTCAGGCAGATTACCAGAATCTTTATGAAGAGATCATGAAAAATGAAAATATGGAGGTTTATTCTGCCGCAGCTTCACAGATGGAGGAGATGGCGCAGTATATCAGCAAGATGATCGGCCTTTTCTTTGACGGAGAGGATCCGGAGACCTGCCAGCTTCCGGATGAGTCCTGCACGCATGACTGCTCTACCTGCGGCGGCAGCTGCGGATATTGATAATCGAAAACCGGCGGCAGTGAAAATGAAAACACAAGATGTTTGCTTTCACTGCCGGGAAAATAAATTTTAAGGAGGAGAATTATGGCGGGTAAAAAGCAGAACGGTCTTTCGCCCATGATGGAGCAGTATTTTGAGATCAAAAGTCAATATCCGGATATGCTGCTGTTCTTTCGTTTGGGCGATTTTTACGAAATGTTTTTTGAAGACGCCAAAATCGCCTCCGAGGAGCTTGATCTTGTGCTTACGGGCAGGGACTGCGGGCAGGAGGAGCGCGCGCCCATGTGCGGCGTGCCGTTTCACTCCGCGGATAACTACATCGCAAAGCTTGTAAACAGGGGCTATAAGGTAGCCATTTGCGAGCAGCTAGAGGATCCTAAGCTTGTAAAAGGGCTTGTTAAGCGCGATGTGGTCAGGATCATCACCCCCGGCACCGTTATAGAAGGCAATATGCTGGAGGACGGCGTTAACAACTACCTTTGCTGCATCTGCAAAGCAGATAATGAAACCGGCATTTGTTTTGCCGATATATCCACTTCGGAATTTCACCTTACCTGTGTTAAGGGCGGTGACGCCGAAGAGCAGATCACGGAAAGGCTTGCAACCTACCGCCCCAAGGAAGTGCTTGTGAATTCCGCGGCGCTCGATTACAGCGGCGTTGCGGATTTTATTAAGGAACGCCTTGGCACCAAGGTTCAGCTGCTGGATGACGATAAATTCAGCTTTGAGGGCGCAACGGATCTTATCCTTGAAACACTTGGCAAAAAAGAGATAGACCGGCTCTCTCTGGGCAGCAGCAAAAGCGTGGTGTGCGCGCTCGGCGCCGTAATCGATTATCTTAAAGAGGTGCAAAAGAAGGACGAACTGGAAGCGCCTGCGGATATTGATTATTTTGACGGCTCCGAATATATGAAACTGGATATGAACGCCCGCCGCAATCTGGAGCTTACAAGCTCTATGATGACGGGCGATAAAAAGCACTCCCTTTTGTGGGTGCTGGATAAAACAAAGACCGCTATGGGCAAGCGTATGATACGCAGCTGGCTGGATATGCCGCTTATGTCCCCGGCGGGTATTACAAGGCGGCAGAACGCCGTGGGCGAGCTTGCCGATGATCCCGAAATGCGGGATAAGATCAGAGCCGCGCTTACGGGCGTAAGCGATGTGGAAAGGCTTTTGGCGCGCGTAGCGTATTCCACGGCAAATGCAAAGGAGCTTCGCTCGCTTCAGGCAACGTGCGAAAAACTGCCGCAGATCAAGGAGCTGCTTGCTGCGGCGGGCAGCGCTTACCTGAAAGATATATTTGCGAATATAGATACGCTTGCAGATGTGCGCGAGCTGATAGAGCACGCCATCGTGGACGAGCCCCCGTTCTCCCTGCGTGAGGGCGGCATGATCCGCCGCGGTTTCAGCCCGGAGCTGGATGAGTTGAAAGATATTATGGAGGACGGCGCCGGTGTGATCGCCTCCATAGAAGCGCGCGAACGTGAAAAAACGGGTATCCCCAAGCTGAAAGTCGGCTACAACCGTGTTTTCGGCTACTATATAGAGGTCACGAATTCCTATAAAGACCTTGTGCCGCAGGATTACATAAGAAAGCAGACACTTGCAAACTGCGAAAGATATATAACGAAGGAATTAAAAGACCTTGAGGGCAAGGTGCTCGGCGCGAAAGACAGAGCCGTTGCCCTTGAATACGAAGTATTTTGCCGCGTGCGTGAAAGCGTTTCAAACGAGGCGCAAAGGATCCAGCAAACGGCAAAGGCGCTCGCCGCGCTCGATACGCTTGCTTCGCTTGCGGAGGTTGCGGTAAACAACAATTACGTCTGCCCGCAGATCAACACAAGCGGCGCTATAGAGATCAAGGACGGCAGGCATCCCGTTGTGGAAGCGCTTATGGACGGCGCTCCGTTCGTTCCGAACGATACGCTGCTCGATCCCGGCGAAAACCGCTGTATGATCATAACCGGCCCGAATATGGCGGGCAAATCCACCTATATGCGCCAGATCGCGCTCATCGTTTTAATGGCGCAGATCGGCTCGTTCGTACCGGCGCGCAGCGCCAGCATCGGAATCACGGACGCTATTTTTACAAGAGTCGGCGCGTCAGACGATCTTGCCACCGGCCGCTCCACCTTTATGGTGGAGATGAGCGAGGTCTCGTCCATACTGAAAAACGCAACGCCGAACAGCCTGATCATTCTGGATGAGATCGGGCGCGGCACTTCCACGTTTGACGGCATGAGCATCGCCCGCGCCGTGCTGGAATACGTCTGCAAAAAGAAAACGCTTGGTGCAAAAGCGCTTTTCGCAACGCATTATCATGAGCTTACGGCTATGGAGGGTATGCTGGACGGCGTTAAAAACTATTCCATCGCTGTAAAAAAACGCGGCGATGATATCACGTTCCTGCGCAGGATCGTGCGCGGTGGGGCGGACGAAAGCTTCGGCATAGAAGTGGCAAAGCTTGCCGGCGTGCCGGACAGCGTGGTTCGCCGCGCCAAGGCAATCTTAAAAGAGCTTGAGAAAAATAAAGTCAGTATCGAATTCAAGGCACAGGACGCCGTTGTGGAAGAGGAAGAGGAGATCCAATACAACTTTGCCGCAAACGGTAAAAACGAGATACTGGAGATCTTAAAAGCCACGGACGTCAATACGCTCACGCCGATAGAAGCAATGCAAACGCTTTATGATCTGAAGAAAAAAGCAGAAGAATTAAGCTGAAAGAGAGGTGATATGCATGGCGCATATAAATATTTTACCAAAAGAGGTCTACAGCCTGATCGCCGCCGGCGAGGTGGTGGAAAGGCCCATGAGCGTTGTTAAGGAAATGCTTGAAAATTCAATAGACGCAGGCGCGCGGCATATCACCGTGGAAATAAAAAACGGCGGCACCACCTATATCCGCATAACGGATGACGGCAGCGGTATAGCGAAAGAGGACGTAAAAAAGGTATTCGTATCCCACGCCACCTCAAAGATCTCCACGGGCGAGGATCTGAATTCCATAGGTACGCTCGGCTTCAGGGGAGAGGCTATGGCGTCCATTGCGGCGGTCGCTAAAGTGGAGCTGCTCACCAAGGCGCAGAACGAAAGCACGGGAACACGCTATGAGATCAGCGGCGGGGAAGAGATCAGCTTTTCGGATGCCGGCTGCCCAAACGGCACCACCGTTGTTGTGCGGGATCTTTTCTTCAATGTTCCCGCAAGAATGAAATTCCTTAAAAAAGACGTTACGGAGGGCAATGCCGTTCAGGGCGTTGTGGAAAGGCTTGCGCTCTCTCACCCGGAAATATCGTTCCGTTTTATCAGAGAGGGCAGGCAGGCAATCATAACCTCCGGCAATTCGGATCTGAAAGGCACTGTTTATTCCGTTTTCGGTTCAGAGCTTTCGGATACGCTGATTGAAGCGGATTACAGCTACGCCTCCATGCGCCTTTCGGGCTTTGTAAGCCGCCCGCACCAGTCCAGAAAAACGCGCGCCATGCAGTTTTTCTTTATAAACGGCAGGCTCGTAAAAAGCGCAACGGCAATGGCGGCGCTGGAGCAGGCTTATAGAAATCTCATCATGGTGGGCAGGTATCCCGCCTGCGTTTTGAATATAGAGATAGACCCAAGACTTGTGGACGTTAACGTTCACCCCGCAAAAACAGAGGTACGCTTTATCAACGAAAAGCCTGTTTTTGATCTTGTTTATTACGGCGTCAAAACGGCAATAGAGGCCGGCGATTCCGTGAAAGAGGGCGGCTTTTATACCGATTCCCTCGGCAGAAGATATGTTAAGCTGGAACAGCACAGTGAGAAAATAGATTTCGGCATCAAACCTGAGCCGCCGTCACAGCTTAAATTCTCCGGCGCGCCGGCGCAGGGCGGCATGGGCGTTTCCGCCTCCGATTCCTATGAAAAGCATATCCGGGCGGACAGCTACGGAAACCCCGGCGATTTCGTAATCAAATCGGGCAGGATATTCAATGACAGCGAGACCGTTGCGGAAAATGAATATTCAACCACCGTTTCGGTTGACCTTTCCGGCGGCGGAGCCGCTGAAACTGAAAAACCGGGCGCTGAAATACAGCGGGAGGAATATGCCGTAAGCCTAACGCCGCCGAAAAATGAAAGCGGCGCCGTGGTAGATGAAAAAGACGCACTGCCCCCCGTTAAGATCGTGGGCGAGGCGTTTGATACCTATATCATAGCGGAGATCAAAAATGATCTTTACTACATAGACAAGCACGCCGCGCACGAGCGTATGAATTTTGAAAGGCTAAAAAAAGACGCCGCTCAAAACGGCATAGCAACGCAAACACTGCTTGTGCCGGTTGCCGTTTCCATGAACTCCGAGGAATATGAAGCCGTTGTTTCCAATTTGGAACTGCTTTCAAAATGCGGCTTCGGCGCGGAGGATTTTGGCTCCAACACCGTGATCGTGCGTGAAACGCCCGCCTTGCTGGACGGGTGCGACGTTAAGGATCTGATTCTGGAGATCGCGCAAAAGCTGCTCGAGCACAAAACGGATATAGAGCCGGATAAGATGGACTGGATATTCCATTCCTCTTCCTGCCGCGCGGCGGTAAAGGGCGGGGATAAGACTTCCCCGCAGGAGCGAGAGCTGTTTGTGCAAAAGCTGCTCTCCATGCCGGATATCCGCTACTGCCCCCACGGCAGACCCGTCATGGTAAAGATATCCCGCTATGAACTTGAAAAGCAGTTCGGCAGGGTGCAGTGATGGGCAAAACGAAAATCATTGTTGTTGCGGGACCGACGGCAAGCGGAAAAACGGCGCTTGCGGCGCGCCTTGCAAAGGAGATAAACGGAGAGGTCATCTCCGCCGATTCCATGCAGGTCTATAAAGATATGCGCATTGCCACTGCCGCGCCTTCCAAGGCAGAAATGCTTGGCGTTCCCCACCATATGGTTGAGGTCATAGATCGGGATACTCCGTTTTCCGCAGCGGATTTTTGCACGCAGGCGCGCGCCCTCATAAGCGATATTGTTTCACGCGGCAGAGTGCCCGTGATCGCCGGGGGCACGGGGCTTTTTATAGACAGTCTTGTCAATAACGTGCGTTTTATTGAAACGCAGAGTGATCCTCAGCTGCGCGAAAAGCTTATGGCAAAGGATACGGACGCGCTTTATGCCGAGCTTCTTGAAGCAGATCAAGAGGCGGCGCAAAAAATACATAAAAACAATAAAAAGCGCGTTGCCCGCGCGCTGGAGATATATTATCTGACGGGCAAAACGAAAACGCAGGCGGATCTGGAAGCCGTAAGCGCGGATACGCCTTATGAAACGCTTTATTTTGTGATTGAGTTTCAAAACAGACAGGCGCTTTACGAGCGTATAGACCGCCGTGTTGATCTCATGCTCCGAAACGGGCTTGCAGAAGAAGCGCGCAGATGCCTTGCAGATGGCGGCAGGACCGCCGCACAGGCAATCGGGCACAAGGAGCTGCTGCCGTATTTTGAGGGCAGCATAAGCCTTGAAGAAGCGGCGGAGAATATTAAAAGAGAAACAAGAAGATATGCAAAGCGGCAGATCACATGGTTCAAGAGACGCGCGGACGCCGTCAGGCTCACGGCAGACGGTAATACCGATATCGTGCGCACCGCCGTAAAATTAAGCAGGGATTTTTTAAATGGCTAAAAGTGAAAGAGCAAAAACCGAAAAAAAATTCAAGATGTCTTCCGCGCAAAAGCAGAACGCGGCGATCGCCTTTATCGCTGTGCTGATCGTGATCTATATTGCGGTGGAGCTTTACGGCGCGTTCAACGTCAGTCTGAAAACGCAGACTGCGCTTGCATCAACCGTTTACGAAACCGTTGACGCCGGTGCGCTCGTTGTCAGAAACGAGCATACGGTTCAGTCCGGCGGGGGCGTTACCGTGTCCTCCGTTGCGGACTGCGAAAAGGTGGTAAAGGGCGGAGAGATCGCGCTCACCTTCTCCTCAGAGGAGGCGGCCTCGGCGTATTCTCAGTATACCGCGCTGGAGGAAGAACTGCGTTATTATGCGGATATGGAAGATCAGGCGGTAGGGCAGGTCACGGATGTGGAATCGCTGGACAGCAGTATCCTTGAAAATATCAACGAATACATACGCGCTGCCGCAAGACAGGATACAAGCGGCGTTGCAGAGAGCGCCGCAGAGCTGAACGACAGATTTACGCGCCGCCAGATACTGATCGGCAGCGATATTGACTTTTCAGCTGTAATGCGCGAAACGGAGGAGCAGATGAACGCGCTTAACATAAGCGCAAATCAGCCCACGGGCAGTATTACGGCAGATGAATCGGGCGTTTATTCCGCTTATACGGATTCGCTTGAGGGCGCGTTTGATTATGATAATATAGAAGAACTGGATCCCGATACGCTCAGCTCGTGGATGGAGCAGGCAAAGAACGCCGCGCCGGGCGAAAATGCGGGAAAGCTCATAACCGATTTTGAATGGTACTTCTGTGCGGTCTTGGATTCTCAATCTGTTTCCGGGCTTGCAAACGGAGACAGTATTGATGTTGCGGTCTCCGGTACGGACAGCGTTTACAGCTGCAAGATCGTAGCCGGCGCGGAGCCGGAGCTGGGACAGGAGCAAACGGCGCTTGTTTTAAGTTGTGACGAAATAAACAGCGATACCGCTTCCATGCGCCTTGTTGATATAGAGATCCGCGTGAATGAATATACGGGAATCAGATTGCCGTCCTCCGCCGTGCACGTTAACAACGGTGAAAGGGGCGTTTACGCGCTTGTGGCGTCCGTTGTGGAATGGCGCAGCGCAGAGGTGCTTTATACGGACGGTGATTATGCTGTATTAAGCTATGACCCGGATGCGGAAAACGGCATAAAGCTTTATGATCAGATCATCATTCAGGGAAAGGAGCTGCACGATGGGGAAGTATATAATTGATGAAGCCAGAATGAAAGCGATTGAAGAAAATTATAAGCGCATTCTTAACAATGTTAAGGAATGTGCCGTAAAGGCGGGCAGAAGCGATGAGGACGTGCGCCTGATGTGCGTTACAAAAACCGTTGAACCGCCGTATATAAACAGGGCGCTTGAGCTCGGCGCCGATCTCATAGGTGAAAACAGGGTTCAGGAATACCTCGGCAAAAGGGATGAACTCAACCTGAACGGTGTTGAAAAGCACCTCATAGGCCATCTGCAAACCAATAAAGTGCGCCAGATCGTGGGCGAAGCGGATATGATAGAATCCGTGTCCTCTTTTAAACTTGCAAAAGAGATCTCCCGTGTTTCCGCTGCAAGGGGAATCGTAACAAACTGCCTTGCGGAGATCAATATCGGGCAGGAAGAGAGCAAGAGCGGGATCCTGCCGCAGGAGCTTGAGGAAACGCTTTATCAGATCTCCGAACTGCCGGCAATCAGGATCATGGGGCTTATGGCAATACCGCCCATCTGCGAAAGCGAAAGCGAGGCGCGCAGGTATTTTGCCTCGGTAAGGCAATATTTCATTGACATTAAAGATAAAAAAATAGATAATATAGATATGAAGATCCTTTCTATGGGCATGAGCGCGGATTATCCCGCCGCCATTGCAGAAGGATCAAATATAGTTAGGGTAGGCTCCGCGATCTTCGGAGCCAGAAAATATAATTAGGAGGCCGCATTATGGGAATATTTGATAAGTTTGCGGATATCATCCGCGAGAATGACGATGATGAATTTGATGATTTTTATGAAGACAGCAATACGGCTTACCCGATGCCGGCTCCCCCTAAGCGGGAAAAGCACAAAAGCGTAAGGGTCCCCAGGGAGGAAAAGCCCGAAAAGATCCACCGCACCAGAGCCGAGAGCGATAAGGTCATGAATATCCATACAACGGCGCAGCTCCAGGTCGTGCTCGTCAAGCCGGAAAGGTTTGAGGAGGCAGCCGCGATCGGTGATAATCTCAATGAAAAAAGAACGGTGGTTCTTAACCTGGAATCCACGAACCGGGATATTGCGCGCAGGCTGCTCGATTTCCTGAGCGGCGTTGCCTATGCGAACAACGGGCAGATCAAAAGAGTTGCCAACAGCACATACATAATCACCCCGTATAATGTGGATGTTATGGGCGATCTTATCGATGAGCTTGAAAACAACGGAATGATCATGTATTAAATGTGAAAAGTGAGGAGAATTTGTTATGATAACGCCGAGCCAGATCAAGGATAAAGTGCTTTCAACCGCGTCACACGGTTATGATATTGACGAAACAAACGCTTTTTTGGCGCAGATAGAGGAATCTTTTTCCGCTATTTACGATGAAAACAAAGAACTTTACAGAAAAATGGAGATCCTTGCCTCAAAAATAGAGGAATACAGAGCGGAAGAGGATTCCATAAAAGAAACGCTGCTCACTGCCCAGAAAGCCGCTTCCAAGGTTGAAAAAGAAGCAAAGGAAAAATCGGAAAAGCTGCTTTCGGACAGCGCTAAGACCGTTCAGGCAACGGTTATGGACGCGAAAGAAAAGGCGGAGAAGATCATTTCAGAGGCGCGCGAATATGCGTCTCAGATCACCAAGGAAAAAGCAGACGCCGCAGAGGCTATATTGAATGAAGCGCGTGAAAAAGCCGATAAGGAACTGGCGGACGCCAAAGCGGACGCCGCAGGGCTTTTAACGGAGGCGAAAAATATTTCTCAGGAGCTGCTTACAAAATCTAAGGAAGAAAAGGATTATTACGAGAATTTAACGAATAATCTTAAAATTGAAGCGGATTCTTTTAAGGAAAAGCTTGTTGCGCTTTATAATGCCCAGCTTGAAAAGCTTACGGAGATGATGGAATCTCCGGTTGCCGCCGAAACTGCCGAAATAGAAGATAAAATAGATGAAACGCAGCAGAACATAGAAACGGTTTCCGCTAAAATCGATGAAATAGAGCAGGATATGGCGGAAAATGAAGATGCCGCCGCTGCGGATGAATATACAGAAGCTGTTCAGCAGGATGCGCCTGAAGAACAGGCCGAGCAAAGCGGATTTGAGGAAGCAGAGCCGCAGGAAGAAAAAAACGATGATGATCTTGAAGTGGAATACGCGCTTGAGGAGATCTCGGAAGAGGAAGCAAGTGAGCCGGAGGAAGAGCCGGACGTGCATGACGCCATAGACGCATTTTCGCAGACGCAGGACAGCGAGGAAGTAACGGAGATCCATGAGGAACCCGAAATGGAGCAGTCCGCCCCGGCTGAAACAGAGGAAGAAGGCCATCTCCCGTTTGAGGACTTTTTCCACGTAAAGCCGGAGGGCGTAAGGACCAATGAAAAAATAAGCCTTATCCCGCCGGATGAAGATGATGACGAGGATGATGAAGGCGTAAAATTCAAGGGCTTCTTTAAAAATAAGAAAAAGAAAAAATAAATTACATAAAGGTTGTTGATTGAAGATGGACTATAAAGATACTTTGAATATGATGAAAACGGATTTCCCCATGCGGGCAAATCTGCCCCAGCGCGAGCCGGAGCTCCTGAAAGGCTGGTATGACGGTGAGCTTTATGAAAAGCTTATGGAGCATAATGAGGGCAAACCGCTGTTTATTCTGCATGACGGCCCTCCGTATGCAAACGGCGATATCCATATCGGCCATGCGCTCAATAAAACGCTTAAGGATTTTATTGTAAGGTATAAGAATATGACGGGCTATAAATCCCCGTATGTTCCCGGCTGGGATACCCACGGCCTGCCCACGGAGCTTAAGGCAAGAAAAGAAGCGCATATATCCGCGCACAGCAATATATCGGATCTTGAACTTCGCAGGATCTGCCGTGATACGGCGCTGGGCTATGTAGATATGCAGCGCGAAAGCTTTAAGCGCCTCGGCATTATCGGCGAATGGGATAATCCGTATATCACCCTTACAAAGGATTTTGAGGCAGAGCAGATCAAGGTATTTGCTACAATGGCAACAAAGGGCTATATTTACAAGGGCTTAAAGCCTGTTTACTGGTGCCCGGACTGTAATACCGCCCTTGCGGAGGCCGAAATAGAATATGCAGAGGATCCCTGCCATTCCATCTATGTCAAATTCAACGTTGAGGACGATCTCGGCAAGCTCACGGCGATGGGCGCCGACCTCAGCAAGACCTATTTTGTAATTTGGACCACAACTACGTGGACTCTGCCTGCAAACGTGGCGATCTGCGTAGGCCCGGATTTTGAATATTCGCTTATTAAAAGCGGAGATGAATATTACGTTATGGCAACCGAACTTGCCGCTTCCGCCATGGAGGCAAGGGGCGTAACGGAGTACGAAACGCTTGGTACTATAATGGGCAAAGAGCTTGAATATATCAAGTGCCGCCACCCGTTTATTGACAGGATCTCGCTCGTCATCGTGGGCGATCATGTTACGCTTGAAAGCGGCACGGGCTGCGTTCACACGGCGCCCGGCCACGGTGTGGAGGACTTTGTTGTCTGCAAAAACTATCCCGAACTGCCTGTTGTTGTGCCCGTTGACGCGCGCGGCAGACTTACAGAAGAGGCAGGGCAGTTTGCGGGTCTTGCCACGGAAGAGGCTAACAAGCCTATCGCCGAATATCTTGAAAAAACAGGCAATCTCTTTGCCCTGCAAAAGATTATCCACCAGTATCCGCACTGCTGGCGCTGCCACAAGCCCGTTATCTTCAGGGCAACCTCGCAGTGGTTCTGCTCCGTAGATGATTTTAAAGAGGACGCCATCAAAGCGTCTGAAGATGTTGCATGGTACCCTGCCTGGGGCAAAGACCGCCTGCAGAGCATGATACGCGAGCGTGCAGACTGGTGCATCTCCCGCCAGAGGAAATGGGGCGTTCCGATCCCGGTCGTTTACTGCAAAAAGTGCGGCAAAGAGATCATTGATAACGATATTATGATGAAGGTATCGGATATCTTCGGCAAAGAAGGTTCCGACGCATGGTATGCGCATGACGCCGAATACTTCCTTCCGGACGGTTACAAATGCCCGCACTGCGGCGCCGCGGAGGGCTTTGAAAAGGAAACGGATATTATGGACGTCTGGTTCGATTCCGGTTCCACACATGCCGCCGTTCTTAAAAACCGCGACTACCTGCGCCGCCCGGCAGATGTTTATCTTGAGGGCGCCGATCAGTACAGAGGCTGGTTCCAGTCCTCGCTGCTGACATCGGTAGCGGGCGGAAACGGCGCGCCGTTCAGGCAGATCGTCACCCACGGCTGGACTGTTGACGGCGAGGGCAAGAAGATGTCCAAATCCCTCGGAAACGGTATCGATCCGCAGGATATTATTAAGCAGTACGGTGCGGATATCCTCCGCCTTTGGGTTGCTTCTTCCGATTACCATGCAGATATCCGAATCAGCAAGGATATTTTAAAGCAGCTTTCGGATAATTACAGAAAGATCAGAAATACCGCGCGCTTCTGCCTGGGCAATCTCTATGATTTTGACCCGGATCAGGATATGCTGCCGAATGAGGAGCTTGAAGAGCTGGATAAATACGCGCTCATGAAGCTGGATGAGGTTATTGAGACCGCACGCAAAGGCTATGAGGTGTATGAATACCACACCGCGGCGCACGCGATCCATAATTTCTGCGTTGTGGACATGAGCAATTTCTATTTTGACGTGCTGAAAGACAGGCTCTATACGTCTGTAAGAACTTCAAAGACCCGCCGTGCCGCCCAGACTGCGCTCTATAAGATACTTGATTCGCTCACGCTGCTGCTGACGCCGATCCTGGCGTTCACGGCAGATGAGATCTGGCGCTTTATGCCGCACGACAGCTCCAGAAACCCGGAATCACCGCTCTTTAATGAGATCCCGAATGCGGATTTCATAACCGCCGATCAGGCGTTTATGGAGAAGTGGGATAGGATCCATAAGGTGCGCGTTGATGTTCAAAAGGCGCTTGAGATTGCCAGAAACGAAAAGAAGATCGGCAAGTCGCTTGAGGCGCATATCGTGCTCGGCGCAAGCGGAGAGCTGTATGATTTCTTGAAATCGGTTGAGGGCGCATTGCCGGAGATCTTTATCACCTCCGGCGTTACGGTCACCGATGAAAAGCAGGCGTTTGACGGCGAGGTGGAAGGCCTTTCCGTAGGTGTTGAGCCTGCCAGAGGCGAAAAGTGCGAGCGCTGCTGGAAATTCTCCGAAACGGTCGGCAGCAGCGATAAGCACCCGCATCTTTGCGCGCACTGCGCGGCGGTGCTTGCCGAAGAGGGCGAATGATACATGTTGGCAATTCATAAAGAGGGGCGATATAAACACCCCTCTTTTGCCTGTTCGTCACTTTTTGATCCGGGGGTGCGCTATGCACAGAAAAAAACATATCTGGTGCGCCGTGATGATCCTTCTGATCACGGCTTTTGACCAGCTTACTAAATTTCTTGCAGTTAAATATTTAAAGGGAAACGAGCCCGTGGATTTTATAAAGGGAATCGTGCGTTTTAACTATTCTGAAAATACGGGCATGGCGTTTTCCATGCTCAGCGGCGCAAGATGGCTCTTTGTTGTGCTGACGGTTATCGTGTGCGCCGGGATCCTTTGGTACCTTTTTTTTAACCGTGTAAAGCACCTGTGGCTGTACTGGAGCCTTGGCGTTGTGTGCGCCGGCGGTATCGGCAATCTGATAGATAGGGTGCTCTACGGCTATGTGGTGGATTTTATAGAGCCGGTATTCATTGATTTTGCCATATTCAATATAGCGGACTGCGCGGTTACGCTCGGCGCCGTTTCACTGATAATATATCTTGTAGTTGATCTGTTTAAAAAGGAGGATAAATCCGTTGCGTAGCGCGTTTATCCTGAATGCTTCCCCTGAGAATGAGGGGGAAAGGCTTGATAAGCTTTTGAGCGAACAGCTTGAAGATGTTTCCAGAACACAGGCGGCAAGGCTTATAGAGCAGGGCAATGTAACGGTCAATGCAAAGCCCGCCGCCAAAAATTACAAATGCCGCGCCGGTGATGTGATCGGCGTAATTGTGCCCGAACCGGTGCCGCTGGAGGTCACGGCGGAAGATATACCGCTTGATATCGTGTATGAGGATAACGATCTGCTTGTGGTGAATAAGCCGAAGGGCATGGTCGTCCACCCCGCGGCGGGCAACTACTCCGGCACGCTTGTGAACGCGCTTTTGCACCACTGCGGCAGCTCGCTCAGCGGCATAAACGGCGTGCTGCGCCCCGGCATCGTGCACAGGATAGATAAGGATACCTCAGGTCTTCTGATCGTTGCAAAGAATGACCGTGCCCACGCCGGTCTTGCCGCGCAGATCAAGGCGCATTCCTTTGAACGTGCCTATGAATGTGTGGCGCACGGCAATATAAAGGAAGACAGCTTTACGATCTCTCAGCCGATAGGCAGAAATCCGAAAGACAGAAAGAAAATGGCGGTAACTTATAAAAATTCCAAGCCCGCCGTTACACATATTGCGGTTTTGAAGCGGTACGGAAAGTTTACGCACCTGCGCTGCACGCTTGAAACGGGCAGAACGCATCAGATCAGGGTGCATCTTTCTTATATAGGCCACCCGATCGCCGGCGACGAGGTCTACGGCCCAAAAAAACCCGTAAAAGGACTTAACGGGCAGTGCCTGCACGCAAAACACATAGGCTTTACGCATCCGATAACAGGCAAATGGCTTGAATTTGAAAGTGAGCTGCCCGAATATTTTACTCAATTTTTAGATAAACTTGAAAAGACCGGCTTTAAGCCGTGACAGATCGTATTATAAACAGGCAAGATGCGTTCCGGGATCTATCTTGCTTAAAGGAGGCGCGTTATGGCAAAAACCTTTGAAAATTGGCTTGTTGTTTCAGACATAGACGGCACTTTAAACAATAAGTTCAGAAAACTGCCGAAAAGGAATTATGAGGCAATCAAAAAATTCACCTCGCAGGGCGGCAATTTTACGCTTGCTTCGGGCAGGATGATCTCCAGTCTGAAACGGAATTATGACAGGGTGCCCGCAAATCAGCCCGCCGTTATCGTAAACGGCGCTGGCGTTTATGATTATAAACAGGAGAAATTGCTTTGGAAGCAGACCATAGGCCCAAAGGGCAGAGCGTTTGTGCGCGAGATAAGCGAGCTCTTTAACACACACGGCCACAGCGTGGACGTAGGCATCTTCTTTGAGGATTATGTTTATATCGTTAAAAACGGCCTGCTTTCGCGCGGGCAGATGTACTTTGATAAATCTCACTATCAGGTAACGCATATAGATAACGTGCCCGAGGAGGGGTGGATGAAGGTCATCTTCTGGTCCAATCCCATAACCATAAACGAGCTTCAGAAATATATAGATAAAAATGAAAATCCGGACGCGAATTTTATGGCGTCCTCCCTTTGGAGCCTTGAAATGCTGCAAAAGGATACCCATAAGGGCGTGGGGATTATGTGGCTTGCAAATCAGCTGGGCATAGAAAGAACCCATGTTGCCGCAATCGGCGATTATTATAATGACTGGGATATGCTAAAGACCGTCGGTCTGCCCGCCTGCGCCGGTCAGGCTCCCAAGCCGATCCATGAGATCTGCAAGTATGAGGCGTGCCACTGTAATCACGGCTGCGTAGGCGATCTGCTTGAATATATCATGAGCGGCAGAGCAGAGGATGATATCCTCAGAGAACGCCAGACGGCGCTCAGATAGGGGGCGCGTTTTATGAGAATCGGCGCGCATTTAAGCGCATCCAAGGGCTATACCCATATGCTGAAAGAGGCGCTTTCTATCGGTGCTGACACGTTCCAGTTCTTCACCCGTAATCCGCGCGGCGGCAAAGCGAAGGATATTGACGAGGCAGATGTTCAAACATTTCTGAAAGAAAGCTCCGAAAACGGTGTGAATATCATTCTAGCGCACGCGCCCTATACGCTGAACTGCTGTTCCGCAAATGAGGATACGCGCCGTTTTGCCCGTGAAACCTTTGCCGATGATCTGAAAAGAATGGAATATACCCCCGGTATGCTCTATAATTTTCACCCGGGTTCCCATGTGGGGCAGGGCGCTGAAAAAGGCATCGCGCTCATAACCGAAGTCTTAAATGAAGTGATGTTCCCGGAGATGACCACAACCGTTCTGCTTGAAACGATGGCGGGCAAGGGCTCGGAGGTGGGCAGAAGCTTTGAGGAGCTGAAAAGCATCATAGACGGCGTTTCTTTGAAGGATAAGATAGGCGTATGCCTGGATACCTGCCATGTTTTTGACGGCGGATATGATATCGTTGATGATTTGGACGGCGTGCTGGAGGCATTCGACCGTGTAATCGGTATCGGCCGCCTGAAAGCACTGCATCTGAATGACAGCAAAAACACGCTCGGCTCCCACAAGGACCGCCATGAAAAGATCGGGCAGGGCAATATCGGCATTGCGGCGTTTGAAAATATCGTGAATCATCCGTATTTAAAAGATCTGCCCATGTTTCTTGAAACCCCAAACGAGCTCGACGGCTACGCGGCAGAGATCAAACTTTTAAAATCACTTGTAAAATAATGAGGCTGTGTGTATGAAAAAAACGATTTTAGCCGCCTTTTGCGCCGCTTTGCTTGCGCTCGTTTTTTCGGCGTGCGCGGCATCTCAGCCGGCGGAGAGCAGCGGCATGTATAGTTCGGCAATAACCGAATGGCCGCAAAATGAATATACGGCCGCCATACCTGAGCCGCAAACGGGAACGCCGGTTTCCGAAACGGTAAACGGCGCGATATACGGCGTTGCGCTCAGCGGCGTTTCACGGCAGGATTGTTATGCTTATCTTGCTTTGCTTGAGGAAAACGGATTTGAAAGCGCGTTTCCCGGCGAAGAAAACGAAGTATCCGGCGGCTGGATCTATACAAACGCAAATACTTCCGTAACCATCGCGCATTCCGGCAACGATATGCAGATAGGAATTACTTTTGAGCAGTTATGATAAAAAGCAAAAAGATTGCTTGTTTTAGCGCCGGTTCTATGCTGTGCGCGGCAAAATCCACTCTGCGTGGAGCGTTTCTCCGCTTTGTTCGTTGAAAGATCTGCCGGTCTTTGCTATGGTTTTGTTGAGGTGGTAAGATGAATGCAAAGGAAATCGGCAGGTTTATTTGCTCGCTCAGAAAGGATATGGGCATGACGCAGTCCGCTCTTGCCGAACAGCTTAACATAAGCAACAGAACGGTCTCTAAATGGGAAACGGGAGAGGGCATGCCGGATATCTCGCTGCTGCCTGCGCTTGCAAAGGCGCTCGGCGTATCTGTGGACGAGCTGCTTGCCGGCAAGAAGGCAGAAGTGAAAAAAGCGGCGGATATTAAGGTTGAAGAAATTGAAAATAAGGATAATCTTTTAAACCTTTTTAAGATCGCTTTTGTTATATCTCTGTTTTTTGCAATTTTTTCGGCGTTGCTCGGTACCGTAACGGAGCTTTACTGCATTTGGGCGTTCAATATCCTGTTTTATACACATTGGGAGATCCTGTTCGTTGCCGTTTCGCTTTTTGCCGTTGTTGCGGCGGGGCTTGTTTTCAGCATAGGCGTAACAAGGCTTTCCGTTGCATATAATAAGGCGGAGATCATAAGCATCGCAAAGAAAAAAGGGCTTATTCTTTCCGTCATCAGCGTTATTTTTCCTTTGTCTTTCATCGCAAGAATCGTAGAGCTTTCAAGATTCGGCAATTTTGCGCTGCTGATCATGCCGGTGCTTGTTGCCGCCTTAGTTTTTGCGGGGGTAAGGCTTTATGGAAAGATCAAGTAAGGGAATCAAAGTTTTGAAGATCATTTTTATTGTAATCGGCGCGTTTCTGCTTTTGTGGTATCTTGCGCCGCTCGTTTCCGGTATCTTCAATATCGGTAATGCCGTGGGGATCGCCGCAAGCTCGGCAATGATCGTTTGCGGCGTGTTTCTGGATAGAATGCCGCATAAAGCGCGTGTTGCCGTTTTATGTGTGTTTATAGCGGGCGCTGTGGCGTTTTTATCTCTGTTTGCGTATATGGCGCATTATATGAATTATAAATCCGTGCCGGAGAGCGCGGCGGAAACCGTCATTGTGCTCGGCTGTAAGGTGGACGGCACACAGCCAAGCCTGCAGCTGAAAAACAGGTGTGATGTTGCGGCGCAGTTCCTGAAAGAGAAACCGTATGCCGTGGCGGTGCTTTCCGGCGGGCAGGGTCCCGATGAGGATATAAGCGAGGCGGAATGTATGAAACGCCTGCTTGTGGAAGCCGGTATTGAGGAGCGTAGGCTTTATCTTGAGGAAGAATCTACCAACACAAGGGAAAATCTTTCCAATTCCTTTGAGATCATAAAAGAGAATTCCCTCTCCCAGTCCATACTTGTGGTCACCAATGAATATCACCAGTGCCGTGCCATGCTCATCTGCCGCGATCTGGGTCTGGATCTGTTCCATTCCAGAAGCTGCAAAACAAGCGCGTACACGTTTTTAACTTTCCTAACGCGCGATATGCTGGGCGTGGTGAAAGAGCTGATCTTTTAATATTTTTCCTATGTTTCGGGGGAGCGGGCAGCCGCTTTCCCGTTTATTTTTTGAAAAAAGCGGCAGAATAGTAATAAAACGCATGGAGCTGATACTATGAAAACGCTTATTTACGGCAGGATCATCACAATGTCTGAGCCGTTGTACGCCGATGCAGTGCTGGTTGAAAACGGCGTTATTGCCGCCGTGGGAGATAAGGCAAGGCTGGAAAAAGATTACCGCCCGGATCAGATGGTGGATCTGCGCGGCGGCGTGATGATCCCCGGTTTTATCGATCCGCACAGCCATTTTACGCAAACGGCATATGCGCTTTTGCAGGCGGAGCTCGGCGGCGCTTCCGATACGGAGGAATTAAAGCAAAAGCTGAATCATTATATTGCCCAAAATGATGTGCGCCCGGGTGAATGGATCCTTGCCCGGGGATATGATCATAATCTGTTTAAAGATAAGAAAAATCCAACCCTAAAGCAGCTGGACGCGCTTGCGCCGGAAAATCCTCTCGTAATACAGCACAGCTCTGGGCATATGGGGCTGTTTAACTCTGCGGCGCTCAAAGCCCTCGGTGTAACGGCGGGCACACAGCCGCCGCCGGGCGGTAAAATAGAGCTTGAAAACGGAAGCCTCACGGGGTATATGGAAGAAAATGCGTTTTTTGAATATCTTAAAAAAACGCCTCAGCCGGAGCCGGGAAAAATAAAAAAGGCGCTGATCGGCGCCCAGCAAAAATATGCGTCTTACGGCATCACCACGGTGCAGGACGGCATGGCGGTGCCGGAAATGCTGCCGCTCTATAAAACCCTGATTGATGAAAACATGCTTTTTGTTGACCTTGTTGCCTATTTTGATATTTCTGCATTTGAAGCTGTAAAAAAAGATTTGCCGGATACGGTTTTGCGGTATAAAAACCGGTTTAAAGCCGGGGGTATAAAGATATTTTTGGACGGCTCGCCGCAAGGCAGAACCGCATGGATGAAAACGCCCTACAGCGGCACTGCGGATCATTACGGCACGCAGACCATGCGCGATGAAGAGGTGCTGCTTGCAATGAACGCGGCGGCGAAAAACCGCGTTCAGCTTATAGCACACTGTAACGGAGACGCTGCCTGCGAACAGTTTTTAAACTGCCTTGAAAAAGCGCAGGGCGAAGCTCCGCAGCTGAAAGAACTGCGCCCCGTTATGATCCATGCCCAGTTTATAACGCAGGATCAGGTGCGCCGCGCGGCAGAGCTGGGCGTTGTGCTTTCCTTTTTTGCCGCCCACGTTTACCATTGGGGCGATGTGCATATTGATCATTTCGGTTTTGAAAGGGCCAAGGACATCAGCCCTGCCGCCTGGGCGGAAAAGTACGGCGCGGTGTTTACGATGCATCAGGATTCGCCGGTCATAGAGCCTGATATGATAGAGTCGCTTTGGTGTGCGGTAAACAGGCGAACAAAGCGCGGCAGACTGCTGGGCGAAGCGCAAAAAACAGATACGCTCAGCGCGCTCAGAGCTGTAACGGTCCATGCCGCTTACCAGTATTTTGAGGAAGATGCAAAAGGCAGCATTGAGCCGGAAAAAGCGGCGGATTTTGCCGTTCTCAGCGCAGATCCGCTTGAAACAGAGCCGCAGGAACTGCGGGATATCCGTGTAATCAAAACGATCAAAAACGGCAGGGCGATATATGAAAGCGAATGAGCCGCTGCCTTTGCGGCATGAAAAAAGGACGCCCCGGTGCAATACCGGGCGCGTCCCTTTTATTTTATGATTCGATTTGCTCTCCTGCGGCAAGGCGGTTGGAATTCTCTAACAGTCTGTTTAAAGCGCCTCTGCCGAGTTTTGAGATGATTTCCTTTGCGCCCGCTTCATACTCGGGCGGTCTGGTAGTAAGGTTGTGGCAGTCGCTTCCCGTCAGCGCGATCCTGCCCGATTCCAGATATTTGAAAAGCTGCTTTTTTACTTTTCTGCGCTCATCTGCAAAAGATGCAATGTTTACCTGCGCAATACAGCCCATATCAAGCAGCATATCCAGCGTTTGCGGGTGCTGGATCAGTTCGCCGTAACGTTCTATGTGGGCAAGTATCGGGGTAACGCCCCAGTCGCAGAGCAGACTTACAAGCCTGTCGCACGCCTTGCTTGAAAAATCCTCGCTGAAAGAATGCTCGATCAGCGCGTAATCCGTGCCTTCAATTTTTATCCTTTGCAGATTTTCGTTGCCGAAAAGATACCTGGTTATATACACTTCGGCGCCGAGTATGATCTTAGGGCTCCCGGGCGGAAGCGCAGCGGCAAGCTTGTTGTAAGCGGCGTTTCGCTTTTCCAAAAAGTCGTCAAGCGAAAGGGTGTCGCTGTAATAATGCGGCGTGCAGATTATGCTTTTGGCACCCTCTGCCCGGAGCTTGGCAATCATTTTCAGGCTCGTTTCCACATTCGGCGAGCCGTCGTCTATTCCCGGCAGTATATGGCAGTGCGTTTCCGTAAAATCATTTAAGACCATATTTCCGCCTCCGTTTATCAGTATGTGTAATCGCCGTAGCCGTATTTATAATAACCGTGTTTGCCGTAATAGCCGTATATTGATTTCTTCTCTGTTTCGTAATTCACAACAAAGCCAAGGATCTTGGCGTCAATAAATTTAAGGGAATCAAGCGCCTTTTGAAGCTCCGGGTGGGTCGATGCGTTTGAGCGCACAACAACGACCACGCCGTCCGATTCGCGTATAACGGGCAGCGCGTCGGATACAACGTTGATGGGCGGCGTATCTATAATTATATAGTCAAAATGCTCGGCAACCTCTTTCAGAAAATCCGCCATCGGTTCCGAACCGAGAATTTCGGCCGGGTTCGGCGGTATGGAGCCGGAGGCTATAACGGAAAGATTTTTGTATTCCGTGGGGTGTATTATGCTGAAAAGATCCACCTTCTGCGCCGCGCGGCTGTTTACGGATGCACCCAGATAATTCGTCAGCCCCGGTGCGTTCGGAATGGAAAAATAGTGATGCACTTTGGGCTTTCTCAGGTCGCCGTCTATCAATAACACTCTTTGATCTGCCTGGGAAATGGATATGGCAAGGTTTGTGGTAGTGGTGGTCTTGCCCTCGCCTGCAACCGAAGAGGTAACGACTATCGTTTTACAGCCCTTTTTCATAACGGAAAGCATAATATTTGTTCTGATGGATTTATAGGCTTCCTCCACTCGGAATTTAAGGCCGGGATCCATGATCGCATTTTTCAGCAGAAAACGGTTGGAGGCGGAACTGTCTTTCTTCTTGCCCTTTTTAGCCATTGTTCTTTGCCCCCTTCTTTTGCTTTACGCTTGCCTGCTCAAATTCCGGTATGGAGCCGAGCACGGGAATGTTGTACATTTCCTGAAGATCGTCTCTTCCTTTGATACGCACGTCAAGAAAATCACGCAAAACCGCGTAAAGCCCTGCAATAAACATTCCGGCAAGCGCGCCGATCAGGCATTTTTGCGGATAATTGATGCTTTCTGCGGCAGTTGCGCGAATCGGCGGGTCTTCAACCGATGCCTGCACAAGCCCGCTGTTCGTTTCGTTCATGGTCTGCGGAACACATGCCTCAAGGCTCTGCGCAATATGGTAGCTCAGATCCGCGTCGTTCGTTGTTATCGTAAACAAAAACATGGCAGTGTTTTCCACTTTTTCTATGGTTATGGAATTCCTAACGGTAGCGGCGGAATGATCGGAGCCGTATACCCTGTTCAGCTCGTCCGCCACAGACTGGTTGAACTGATTTGTTTGAAAGACCTCAATATAGGTATCCAGCATCTTCATGGCGTAGTTCATCTTGCTTGTTTCGCTTGCCTGCTGCGCCGCCGCCGTGGAATCCTGAAGTTCCTGGTTGGAATCTATTGCATAAGCCAAGAATTCTATCTGCGAGGTGTATGTAAGCGTTGTGAAGCGCGCAGTAAAGACCCCGGCTGCTATTGCCCCTATAACGGCGAAAAGAATAAGCAGCTTCCATCTTTTGAGCAGTGCGGAAAGCACCTTTTGCACATTGGCGTCTATATTCAATAAGCTCAATCCTTTCGTTAAAGCTGTTTAAATTAAATATATTAAATCATATTAAATTTTACTTTAAAACAAAAACTTTGTCAATATTAATCTATTGAATAAGCAAGAGAGATAAATCCTAAACCGTTTTTTATGGGCGGATTTCCCCTCATGCTATGTTAAAATACTCGTTAATCCGAAAGGATTAACTGCGTTTTGTGCCTTGCCTGACGAAAAATCCGCACCATAAAAAATCGCAGACCTAAAACGATGCTGATTTTGTGCAGATTTTCGTTTTGAGCACGAAGCCAGGCTGGCGCCTTGCAAGAGCGAAAATCGGAAAGATGCCGAAAGCAGTTCGTTTTAGGCGATTTCGGATTTATTTCTCTTGCTAAAAGGAAAGAAATAAATTATAATATATTCCAAAGAAATATCGGCGTGAGGTGTCATTATGAAAAACAGCAGCAATACAATGCCCCTTTGGGGCCCTTATTCAAAAAAATATATGGGTATCTCAAGGGTGGTGGATACCGATATGCCCTCGGGCGCGCGCTTTGATTTTTCCGTTCACCCAACCGTGTGGAACTCTTCGGTTCCCGTACCGAACGTTACTTACCCAAGCAACTATCATCTGTGGAGCTGCAAGGGCGATTATTCTTTTTATTCCTACCGCTATGAGCTTATGTGGAAGGATATGATCTATTGCGATGTTTCGTTTTCCCGTATCCAAAACGGCGCTTATCTCATGCGCTGCGAATTTGTGAACAACACGGATTTAAAGCAGAACTGCATTTTAAACGGCTATTCGGCAATGGAATATCCAAAGCCGTTTTTCGCAAAGCTGACGGCGCCGGATCACGCCGTTGTTATAAATGCAAATGATTACGAAAACTATACTTACGCAAATCCCCGCCCGTGGGACACCGAAAATCCGGACGGCATGGCGAAGGGCCAGTTTTCGGATTATCATTTTACAGGCGGCTTCGGTCTTGGCGACCGGTGTGAGAATTACCATGTCCCGGCGCTCGGCTTAAAGCCGTTCGGCTGTGAAAAAGGAGACAGCGTATCTTATGCTGCGGATATAAAGGGCTTTAACAGCCCGGTGCTGACCGTAAGGTACAGATCTGCAACAGAGGGTGACGCGGAATTTACGCTTTGCGGTAAAAAGATCGTTTTCCCGCACAGCGAGGAGCTTGCTTTTGCCGCATTTGATATTGAAAAAACGGATCAGATCATTCTTGAAAGCCTTGGCACCGCAGGCATAGAGCTTGATGTGCTTGTTGTTACGGAAAAAGGGGAGCAGGATAGGATCTCCGTTTCCCTTGAAAAGCACGGCTTTGTGCCGGAGATCAAATCGGAGCATTGCGGCAGGGGCATATGCGTTTCGCTGTATTATCCGGAGGAAGAGCAGACCTATTACATTCTTACAAACAATGAAAAAACAAGGCAGAGAACGCTGGATTCCGGCTGCCTTGAAGACGCTTTGCCGAACCGCCTTTCAAACGGCGACCATACTTACGACGAGCTTCGCCGCACGTTTTCCGAAAGCTTTTCGGAAAAGAAGAGCGATGAGGGCTTTTTCCACAATGTGCTCGTAAAATCCATATTTATAGACCCGAATTCCAAACATACGGAATATATGGTGATTTCGGAGCAGCCGTTTGCGCCGCTTACAGACGCGGAATACGAAGCCGTTTACAAAGCTGCCGCCACCCCGGAGGATAACGGGCTAAACGAGAACGGCAGAAAATATACGCTCTCAACAGATATCCTCAGATCAACGCTGCTGACGAACGTGGTGTATCCGGTTTACAAGCACGGGCAAAATGTGATCCATTTCACGCCCGGCAAAAGGTGGGACAGCTTTTATACCTGGGACAGCGGTGTGATCGGTGTTGGCGTGCTTGAATTCAGCCCCGAAAAGGCGAAGTACATACTTGAAACCTATCTTTCGGATGAAGATAACAGGGATTTTGCGTTCCTGCTCCACGGCAGTCTTGTGCCCACGCAGTTTGCGCAGTATCTTGAAATGCTCAAACGCGCGGAGGATAAAAAGCCCCTGTTTGCGCTTTATGACAAGATGATGCGCTATTACCGCTTTCTTGCGGGCGAGGACGGCTCCACAACGGCTAAATTCAAAAACGGGCTGCTTACAACCTATGATTACTGGTATTCCTGTTCGGGTATGGACGATTATCCCGCGCAGGTGTATATGATAGACAGGCAGATGATGGATAAGATCTGCCCCTGTATTTCAACCTCCCATATCATCCGCGCGGCGAAGATTATGAAAATGGTTGCCGAAGCGATCGGCAGGGAAGAGGACGTTCAAAGGCTCCAGCAGGATATTGATCATTCCACTGCCGCTTTAAACGCGCTTGCGTGGGATGAGAAATGCGGTTATTATTCCTACACCGTTTACGATGAGAATCATCAGCTCTGCGGTTATCTCAGAAACGAGCAGGGCGAAAATATGAATAAGGGTATGGACGGCGTTTACCCGCTTGTTGCGGGTGCCGCAACGCCGCAGCGCGCGGCAAGATTGCTTGCGCACATAAAGAATCCGAAGGAGATGTGGAGCAAAAGCGGTATCTCCGCCGTTGATATGAGCGCGTCCTATTATTTTGACGACGGCTATTGGAACGGCAATGTTTGGATGAGCCACCAGTGGTTTTTGTGGAAAACGATGTTTGACATGGGCGAGGCGGACTTCGCCTATGAGATCGCAAAGCGCGCGCTGGATATGTGGAAAGCGGAAACGGATTTTTCCTATAACACATATGAATGCTTTGGCATAAAAACACAGCGCGGCGGCTGGTTCCACAATTTCGGCGGCCTTTCGGCGCCGATATGCGTATGGGCGAATGCGTATTATAAGCCCGGCACCGTGACCACAGGCTTTGATGTGTGGACGGATCATCAGTATGCGGATGAGAACCATGCGAAGCTCTCGTTTAAATACTGCGGTTCCACGGCGGCTTATACGATCCTCGTCTGCCTTTCTGACAGGAATTCCTATAAGGCGAGCCTGAACGGCAAAGAGCTGGATTTTGTGCAGAGAGAACCGGGCATTATAGAGATAACGCTGAGCGGAAGCGTTAAAGAGGGAGAAATCAGTATTTCCCCGCGCTCCTGAAGCGGGAAAAGCAGGAGGTAGATCTTATGGCTAAAAAGCTGAGCGGCATCAAGAATGCGCCGCTGAAAATTCAGGTTATTACGGATACCCACTATTATTCCAGAAAGGTGGGCACCTCCGGCAAGGCGTACGAAAAGGCGGAATCAAAATCGCAGATGGTCATTAAGGACAGCGATCTTGTTTTAAAAGCCGGCTTTGATCTGCTTTGCAAGGATGATTCCACGGATATCGTTCTGCTTTCGGGCGATACCACGCATAACGGCGAACTGGATTCCCACGCGGAATTTATAGAGATGCTGCGCGATCTTAAAAAGCGCGGCAAGCGTGTTTACGTGATAACCGCAACGCACGATTTTCGTGACGGCGGTGTAACGGACGGCTATGTGGGCGATGAAGCCGTTAAAGTGCCCGCCGTTGAGGACAGGCACGATCTTTGGGATATGTATTATGAATTCGGCCCCAATGAGGCGATTTCCTGCCATAAGGAATCCATGAGCTACGTTGTGCAGCTTGCGCCCGGCTACCGCCTTTTTGCGCTGAATGACGATACGAATTATAAACCGGAGGGCGAACGCGGTTCCGGCTTTTCGGATGACTGTATGCAGTGGATCCTGGAGCAGCTTAAGGACGCGCAGGAAAACGATCAGTATGTGATCGCCATGACGCATCATCCGATGATCGCGCCGTCGCCGTTTTACGCCATCATCGGCAAGGGCGATATGCAGCGCAACCACGAAACAACAAGAGAGATCTTTGCGGACGCCGGGCTCCACTGTATGCTGACGGGGCATACCCACGTTCACGATATCAGCTACATAATCAGCAAAAAGGGCAATGTGTTTTATGACGTGGCGTGCGGTGCCATGATCGGCTGCCCGCCAGCCATGAGAACGATCACTTTTGATCCCCAAAACGCCAAGATAGACGTGGATACAACGATCATCAAGGACGTTCCCGGTCTGGACACCGGCGGCAAGCCGTTTGACGAGTATATGAAGGGCTTTTTCTTCGGCATGATCTCAGAGGTCATCTGGGCAATGGGCAACGATATAGACCGCCTTGCGGAGATGACCCCGGCATTTTCTATTCCCGGCGAAAAGGTCAAAAAGCTTGCGTGGATCATCAAGCCCGTCGGCAAATTCCTGAACAAGCTTACCTTCAAAAAGATCTGGAAGATCTGCAAAAAGGAATCCGGCCTCAAAAAAGAGGATATTGCCGATATTGCGGATAATAAAGTGGTCGATTTCATTCTGGAGCTTGTGCAGAACCTTTACTGCGGCGATTCGCCTTACGGCCCCGAAACGCGCGAATATAAACTTACCTGCGCCTGCCTGAATGTTATAGATTCGTTCCTGAATACGATCCACCTGAATATAGGCAAGTTCCTGAAAGGCGCCACAAGCGTAAGAGGGCTGGTTGAGCCGCTGCTGTGGAACCCCGGCTATTGCGACGCAAAAGCCACGCTGCCCATATTCCCCGCATATGACAACGCTGCCGACGCGCCTGAATTGGAGGATAAGCGCAGGGGCTTTCAGGATCCTGTTAAAAAGAGCAAAAAAGGCCCGCTTATCCTGCTCATCATCATTCTTGCGGTCATTCTGCTCCTTGCCGTCATCGTGGGCGTCGTTGCGCTCATCGTTTGGGCCGTTGTCGCCATCATCGGCGCAGTTACGGGCGCTATTCCGTTTTTGCTGTAATTATTAAAAATATAAATTTATATCTTGCATAGACGCTGCCTATTTGGTATACTTAAATAGATAAAACGGCGTATGTGTAATCATCGCATTCGCAATCTTGTTTAAGGAGTAAAATTTATGGCAGAAAAAAAGAAATTCAGCCTCGGCGGTATTGATAACGCCGCAGAGGAAAAAGGCTCGTTTATTAAAACGCTTTGGCAAATACTTAAATTCCTTGTTGTATCCGGCCTTGTAACGATTATACAGCTCGTTCTGGCAAACGTGCTTCCGCTTATCTTTGACGGCGTTACGGCTACCTTGCCCGCTTTTTTGCAGGGCATATTCGCGCCGAACACCATGTTTGACGCTACCACCGCAGAAGGTCTGGAGCAGATCAGCAAGTACGTTGTGGGCGGCACAGTTGAAAACGGCGTTGTTGTAGGCGGCGTTGTAACATGGGGCTACCTGCTTCCGTTCTTCCTCTCAAACCTGATCGCAAATATCTACGGTTTTTATCAGAATAAAAAGACCACCTTTAAATCAGACGCACCGTGGTATAATTTTGCCATCTATATCGTGCTTATGATCGCGTTGATCCTGTTTTCAACATGGCTTCAGGGCTGGCTCGTAGGCGTTATCGCAAAGGTAGACTGGGCTTGGCTCCAGGCGCTTGCAAGAACGATTGCAGGTCTTGCCGCCGGTCTTGTGCAGATGCTCGTTCTGTTCCCGATGGAAAAATTTGTTCTTCTGAAAGAGAAGAAAGAGGATAAATCAGCCGAAGCCGCAGCAGAAGCGGCAGAAGCCGAATAATTACGGTAAGCTCCTCCATATCACGGAGGAGCTTTTTAATTTTCAGCCCTTTGAAAAATAATGCGAGCCAAAAAGGAGCCACGATTATGACAGAAATAAGATATGCAACTATGGCGGATAAAGAAATCCTCTTAAGTAAGGACAGCCATATTAAAGAAAATATCTGGATAGATACAATTCATAACAGACGAGAAATTATTATGCTTGTTGACGGCAAATTCGCAGGCTGGCTCAGGTATAATTTGTTTTGGGATGAAATTCCGTTTATGAATATGCTGTACTTTGTTGAGGAATATCGCGGCAAGGGCTACGGAACGCAAATGGTCAGGTTTTGGGAAAGTGAAATGATAAAACTCGGATATGATAAGGTAATGACTTCATCACAGGCGAATGAATCCGCACAGCATTTTTACAGAAAGCTCGGTTATCGGGATGCCGGCAGCTTCTTTCCGTTCTGTAATGATTTAGAGATTATTTTTACAAAGGTATTATAATAATGAAAGAATTATTTGCCTACCATGTTGTTACTGAAAAGCCGATGTATATAGGTCAGCATATAATTTTTGATAAAAATCATCATAACGGCGTTTGGCAAAGAGTGTATGAAAAACTTGATATTGTTCGTGATATTTATGACAATCCTGAAAACTATGCAAACACCAAGCTGGAACATCATACCTCTGTTGCTTTGAGAGAGCTTGCATTGGAAAAGGTTAGAATTCATAAATATCCGAATTATCCGTCAAGAATGGCTTGCCTGTATGTTTCAAAAACATTAAAAGAAGCAGAAAAATGGTTTGATTATTTTGCCGCTTCAGGCAGACCGACATTTCAGATTGTAAAGTTAAAGGTCAAGGGCAATGTGTTTTACGGCGATGCGGCAAAATGCTTTGACGGAAAGTTAAACGAAAACGAAAACCTTATACTTGCAGAAAAATATTGGAAGAATGATGATTTTGATGAATTATCTGTTTTAGAAATGCTTGTTGACGGTGATATGGAAGTTGTTGAGATTGTAAAAGGGATAATGGCATGAACATAAAATTGGTGAAGCTGACAAGTCAATATAAACGGCAGCTATTTGATATGATGGATGAATGGACTTCGGCAGGTGAAAAGATTATACCAGCCGCAATCGCAATACATGATTATCATGATTTTGATTACTATATGGATCATTTGTGCAGGGATAGGGAAATGAACGGTATAGTGCCTGAAACCACGTATTTTTGCCTTGATTTAGACAGGGATATATTCGTCGGTGCCGTTACGATAAGGCATTATCTTACGGAAAGCTTGTTAAACAGCGGCTTGATCGGTGACGGAATCCGACCGAGTGAACGCCGAAAAGGTTACGCCTCTGAAATGATCAGACTTGCTTTGTATGAAGCAAAAAAGCTTGGTATAGATAAGGTTTTAATGTGCTGTGATAAGAGAAATATCGCAAGTGCAAAAAGTATTCTGAACAATGGCGGGGTCCTTGAAAATGAAGTTGAAGTCAACGGAATTCTAAAGCAAAGATATTGGATAGATGTTGATTAACAACGAATTATAAAAGTACGCAAAAGCGCCGCCGTATCGTAAGATACGGCGGCGCTTGTTATGCCTTAAAGTTCGTATAATCGTTTTGCGTTTTGGGCGGTGATATCCAGAAGTTCCTGCGCGGGTATGCCCAGCTCTTCGCCAAGCCTTTCGGCAATAAAGGGGATATAGCTGCTGTCGTTGCGCTTGCCCCTGTGCGGCACGGGCGCTAGATACGGGCAGTCCGTTTCAAGCACAAGGCGCTCAATCGGTATCGCCTTTGCCGCCTCAATGCTCTTGCGTGCGTTTTTAAAGGTGGCAACGCCGTTTAAGCCGATATACATACCCATTTTTACGATCTCTTTCGCCGTTTCGGCGGAGCCTGAAAAGCAGTGCAAAACGCCTTTCGGCTTATACTGTTTCAGAATCTCCAGCGTATCCGCATGCGCCTCCCGGTCATGCACGATCACGGGCATATCCAGCCTGTTCGCCAGCTCGCACTGCGCGGCAAAAAATTCTTTCTGAACCTCTTTTGATGCCGCCATCCAGTGGTAGTCCAGCCCGATCTCGCCTATGGCAACGCATTTTTCCTGTTTGGCAAAGCGTTCAACCTCCGCAAGGTCGCTCAGCTCTGCGCCCTCAAGATTTTCGGGGTGGAAGCCTGCCGCGAAATAGATATAATCATATTTTTCGGCAAGTCCGGCGTTAAAACGTGTGGTTTTCAGATCACAGCCGCAGCTTACAACAGCAATGACGCCGCGCCCCGACAGGTCGCGCAAAAGCGTATCCCTGTCCGCGTCAAACTGCGCGTCATCGTAATGGCTGTGTGTGTCAAATATATTATTATACATATTTATAGGTTCGCTTATCTCAGGCGCATACCCGGTTTAAGCTCGTTTGCAAACATTACCTGAACGCCGCCGTCGTCCGTATCGGCGGCAAGCAGCATGCCGCAGCTCATTTCGCCGCAGAGCTTTGCCGGTTTAAGGTTTGCAACGATAATCACGGTCTTGCCGATCAGATCCTCCGGCTTATACCACTGCGAAATGCCGGAAACGATTTGTCTGTTTTCGGCAGTGCCGTCGTCCACGATCAGCTTCAGCAGCTTTTTGGCTCTCTTAACAGGCTCGCATGCCAGCACTTTGGCGGCTCTCAGTTCAACCTTTGAAAAATCGTCAAACGTGATCTCCGGCAGCTTATCAGATGCCTTTTCTTCTTTGCCCTTTGCCTCTTTTTCCGCCTCTTTCATCTGCTTTTCGATAAGGGCGTTGAGCTCGTCTATCTCCTTGTCCACATCTATTCTTGGGAAGAGGGGAACGCCTTTCTTTACTGTAACATCGGCGGGCAAAACGCCGAAGCTTCCCGCGTTCTCATACGTGATGAGCGCCTTGTCCGCCCCAATCTGCTCCCACACCTTGGGCATGGTGGAGGGCATAAAGCAGGAAAGCAGCGTGGTGCTGATGCGGATCGCTTCCAGCAGGTTGTAAAGCACGCTTGCAAGGCGCGCCTTTTTGCTTTCGTCCTTGCCGAGAATCCAGGGCGTTGTTTCGTCTATATATTTGTTTGCCCTTGAGATGACCTTGAAGATTTCCGCAAGCGCGTTGTTGAGCTGCGTTTCATCAATGTATTTATCCGTCTTATCCCGCAGCGCGGTCGCCATGGCGATCAGTTCGTCGTCAACAGGCGCCGCCTCTCTCTCCGCCGGTAGCTTGCCGCCGAAGTATTTTTCTACCATGGCAACCGTTCTGGAAACAAGATTACCAAGATCGTTTGCAAGGTCTGAATTGATCCTGTTTATCATGATCTCGTTAGAGAAAGAGCTGTCCGCGCCGAGCGCCATCTCACGCAGGATATGGTATCTGATCGCGTCGCAGCCGTACCGTTCGCCAAGCACGAACGGGTCCACAACATTGCCGAGCGATTTGCTCATCTTCTGCCCGTTAAAGGTGATCCAGCCGTGTACGGCAAGGTGCTTCGGCAGCGGCAGGTCAAGCGCCATAAGCATCGCCGGCCATATGATGGCGTGAAAGCGCATAATGTCTTTTGCAACCATATGCACGTCCGCCGGCCAAAATCTGTCATAATCATCGTATTTTTCATTCCGGTAGCCGAGCGCGCTGATGTAGTTTGAAAGCGCGTCTATCCACACGTAAACAACATGCTTTTCGTCAAACATAACGGGTATGCCCCATGTGAAGGACGTTCTGGAAACGCAAAGATCCTCCAGACCGGGTTTGATAAAGTTGTTTACAAGCTCAACGGCCCTTGTTTTGGGCTGCAGATAATCCGTTTCGGTAAGCAGCTTTTCAATCCTGTCCGCAAAAGGCGCCATTTTAAAGAAATACGCTTCCTCGGATGCGTCAACGACCTCTCTGCCGCATTCGGGGCATTTGCCGTCCACAAGCTGGCTGTCCGTCCAAAAGCTTTCGCACGGCGTGCAGTATTTGCCTGTGTACTTGCCTTTGTAGATATAGCCCCTGTCATAAAGCTCCTTAAAGATCTTCTGCACGGTCTCAATATGATAATCGTCCGTTGTGCGGATATATCTGTCATAGCTGATGTTCATATATTCCCACAGCTTTTTGAAAACGGCAACCTTTTCGTCCACGTATTCTTTTGGGGTGATCCCTTTTTCCGCCGCTTTCTGCTCTATCTTGAGGCCGTGTTCGTCCGTGCCCGTAAGGAACATGACTTCCTTGCCCTGCAACCTCTTATATCTGGCAATGGAGTCGCACGCAACGGTTGTGTAGCAATGCCCGATATGCGGATTGCCGGAGGGGTAATAGATCGGTGTGGTGATATAAAATTTTTCCTTTTGTTCAGACATGATCTTATCTCCTTAAAGCGCTCAAACAAGTGAAAAAGTCGTTTTTGCGCCTGTTTCTCTTATGGTTTCCTCTGCGCGTCCCGTTACAAGGTCTACCGCAACGGAAGCGTACCGTTCGCCGTTATAGTTAACGGCAAAATAGTTCAGCCCGTTTTCCTCGACGGTGCTGTTTATCTCGTATGCACTGCCGTAATGCTGCTGAAGCGCGTCCATGGCCTCTCTTACGGTCAGCGGCAGTCTGTAATTCGGTTCCGTAGCGGCACTCGTGCCGGAGGAGGCTTCGGTTGCGGACTGCGTGCCGCTCTCTGTTTCTGAAACCGTATCCTGCTCAGGCTGCGTTGCCTGCTCGGGTACGCCGGAGGTCTGCGGCTGCGTTTGGGTTTGTGTTTCTGTTTGCGCTTCTCTGCTGCTCTGCCCGAAGTACACGAACGCGGCAGCTCCTGCGGCAACAACAACGGCAAGCGCAATGATGACAGCTGCGATTTTTGTGCTTTTTTTCATAGTATACCCTTTCTTCCGTTTGCGAATCGATGTTATATCAGCGAAGCGGCAGCCTTGTCCAGCATGAGCGTAACGTCCGTATGGAACTGCAGCACGGAAGCCGGGCACATCGGCGTAACGTTGCCGTCGATCAGCTGCTTTATAGCCTTTGCCTTGTTTTCGCCTATTGCGATGATGAGTATTTTCTTTGCCTGCATGATGGATCCTATCCCCATCGTAAGCGCCTGCGTGGGCACTTCGTCAATGGATTTAAAGAAACGGCTGTTGTCCTTAACCGTGCTCTCTTTCAGCGTTACCACATGGCTCCAGCGCTGAAAGCAGTCCGCCGGCTCGTTAAACGCAATATGACCGTTGGAGCCGATCCCCAAAAGCTGAATGTCTATGCCGCCCGCAGCCTTGATTTTTTCTTCATATCTGCGGCATTCCTCCTCGGGGTCCTTTGCGTTGCCGTCAAGGAAATTTATATTTTCCGCCGGAATGTTGATATGGTTAAACAGATTTTCGTGCATAAAGCTGTGGTAAGAATTTTTATCATTCACGTCCAGGTTTACATATTCGTCAAGATTAAAGGTGGTGACTTTCGAAAAATCCACAACACCCTTTTTATAAAGCTCTATCATCTGGCTGTAGGGCTTCAGCGGGGTAGAGCCTGTGGCAAGCCCCAAAACGCTGTTCGGCTTTTGCAGGACCTGGCCGCACATATAGTTGCCCGCGGCAATCCCTATCTGTTCTTCCGTGTTGTAAATCAGTACATTCATAATACGTACCTCCTCTTAAAACTTATATAATTATTATAATAAAATTCTTTTTTATGTCAATTACGAATTGCTTTGTTCTCGCGCGCTTCGGCACGCTTTTTGCAGATCAACACCGCCAGGAGCAGCACGGTCGCGCCGAGTATCGCCCCGGCGGTATCTATGGCCCAGTCCGCCGCCCTGCACGCTCTGCCGTCCACAAACAGCTGGTGCAGCTCGTCCGTCACGGCGTAGGCAGAGGCGCATAAAACGGCTGCCGGGGTTTTTGTTTTGCCGAACTGTATGTAAAACGAAAGCGCAAACAGGAATCCCAGCCCGGCATATTCACAAAAATGCGCGCCTTTTCGGACTATGAATTCGGTAATCAGCCCGTCGCCGAATATCCGCTGTAAAAGCTCCACAAATATATCGCTTTGCGCGGAGGATTCGTCTGCCGTGCGGGAGGAGAGCCAAAAGATAACGCACATGCACGCCGCCGTAAGCAGCCAGCATATTATTTTTGCAGCTTTCGGATAGCCCGCGGCGCGGTTACGCTCTTGTTGCATTAACAAAGGAGACCCTCCCTGAGCCGGGGTGGAACTGAACGCCGCTTACGCCCTTTGCCTGGGCATAGTAGCAGGATTCGTAAAACACCGGCAAAAAGCTGTAGTTTTGGTATAATTCCGCTTCGCATTCGCGGCATGCCTCCGCAAGCTCAGACGCATCAGCGGAGGCCGCTCTGCCAAGCGCTTCGCTGAAATCCGCCGAATCGTACGAAACGTAGGAAACGTTTTCAAAGTTCTGTAAAAAAGCCACCGGGCTGGTTGAGCTTGCCTCATAAGGATAAAGGGCAATGTCGTAATCAGACGCCGCCACGCGGGAGCGCATCTCGCTTTCCGGCAGTGTTTCGATCACCATGGAAAAATCAACGTTTGTTTCATCTACGGAAGATACGGCGCCTATGCCTGCCTGAATGCCCTGCGCAAGCTCCCTTGCCGCGTTCTCCATGTAATCGGGCACAAGCAATGTTATCTCCGCCGTGTAAATTTCCTGATCCGCAATAACGGTGCGCCAAAGCTCTGCGGCGTCTCTTGTGCTCGGCTGCTCGGCAACGGCATCAACGGAAGTGTTGTACTGTACGCCGTCCGCCGTGCAGGTTGGCGGCACATAGCCGGTTGCACGCTGAAGATAGGGAAATTCCTCATAATTGATTCCCGCAACGGAAAGGTAAAGCGCGCGTCTTGCGTCCTTTACGGCAAAGAGCCCGTCGCTGCCGTTGATTACGAGCGCCCAGGTTATATTGCTGTACGGTGTAAGCGTAACGCCGCTGTTTTCACTGATCTCGCTGCTTTCGTAACCTCTGATATACGCCGCGTCATAATATCCGCTCAGCAGATCTTCGGAAAGATCGGTGCTTTCGTCCACAATGGAGAGCGTAAGGTCCGTTACGGCGGGCTTTACAGGGCCTGCGTAATCACTGTTTGCCCTAAGGATATAAGACGTATCCAGAATGTTGGTGATGTAAAACTGCCCGTTGAACAGCGTGTAAGCAAGGTCAAGCCCGTATCTGCCGTTCGTGCTCTCAAAAAACTCCCTGTTGCACGGCATGGCGACTGCCGTGCTCATCGTTTCAAGAAAGCCCTCGTTGGCGGAGGAAAGCGTGATCGTAAGCGTATATTTGCCGCTTGCCGTAACGCCCAGCGTGCTTTCGTCAGCAGCACCGGAATGAATCTCCGGCGCGTTGGCTATAGAAGATATCGTTGAATAAAGGGGGGACTGCGTAAGATCGCTTGCCGCCCGCTGAAGGGCGAATACAAAATCGTCCGCCGTGATCTCCGGGCTGTAATCCTCACCCATCTTTTCCGCAACCGAGTTGTAAATATGCCATTTAAGCCCTTGGTAAAGGTTGAACGTGTATACCGTGCCGTCACTGCTCACGCTCCAGCTCTCTGCGCAGCCGGGGGTGATATTGCCTTCGTCGTCGCATCTGACAAGCCCTTCAAAGCAGTTTTCCGCTATCAGAAATTCATCCTGCGTAGACGCTACCTGTGGGTCAAAGCTGTTGACATTGCCGCTGAAAGGGTAGATCATATCCAGTTTTTCCTCGGAATCGGAGCAGCCTGCAAAGCAAAGCGTAACCGTGCAAAGCGCAAGCAGCAGCGCAATTATCTTTTTCATATCCATCACCTTAAAATCAGTTATAATATTATAACAAATGTTGCGTGCTTTGAAAAGGGTTATTAATGTTTTTAATTATTATTTTATGGGCGATTCTTTCCTTTGCTGTTTTTTGTACGCTGCGTTTACCGTTTTTGTGCGGGTGAAAACAGAGAAAACAGGCGGCTCTGCTTGTAATCATGAACCACACGGAGCCGTGTAACAAAAACTTTTCGCAAATTTCCCTTTAATTTTAAAATTATTATTGACTTCTTAACTTTTAACTTGTATTATATATACCTCATTGAAAATGGAAAGTATGCCCTTTTTGAAAAACAGGCTTTTTTACGCCGGTCAAAATCACGGAAAAAAGCCCGCTGAAAGGCATTTTTGCAACGCATTTTCAGTGCTTTCAGTAATTTACAAAGAAACGGAGTGATTGCCTTTATGGTTAATGTAAAGGATGTTCAGTTCGGCACAACAACAAGAAAAAGCTTCGCGAAGATCAACGAAGTTATGCAGATGCCAAATCTGATTGAGGTGCAGAAGAAGTCCTATCAGTGGTTTCTTGACGAAGGCATGCGCGAGGTATTCCGTGATATCGGCTCCATAACCGATTATTCCGGCAATCTTGTGCTTGATTTTATTGATTTTTCAATGGATGAGCCGCCAAAGTATACCATTGCGCAGTGCAAGGAGCTGGACGCGAATTACGCTAAGCCCCTTACGGTAAAGGCCCGCCTGCTCAACAAGGAAACGGGCGAGGTCAAGGAAAACAACGTCTATATGGGCGATTTCCCGCTTATGACGGACGCCGGCACCTTCATCATAAACGGTGCGGAAAGGTGTATTGTTTCCCAGCTCGTGCGTTCACCCGGCGTTTATTATCATATGGATCATGATAAGACCGGTAAGGAGCTTTATACCAACACCGTTATCCCGAACAGAGGCGCGTGGCTGGAATATGAAACGGACGCCAACGATCTTTTCTATGTAAGGATAGATAAAAACAGAAAGATCTTTATCACCACTTTCTTAAGAGCTCTCGGCCTCGGCTCGGACGCAGAGATCAGAGATTTCTTCGGCGACGATGAAAGAATAGAAGCAACGATCGAAAAGGATACAACCAAAAATACGGAAGAGGCGCTTATTGAGGTGTATAAAAAGCTTCGCCCGGGCGAGCCGCCCACGCTTGAAACGGCTCAGGCGCACCTTGACGGCCTTTTCTTTGATCCGCACAGATATGATCTTTCCAGAGTCGGCAGATACAAGTACAATAAAAAGCTTGCTATAAGCGACAGATTAACCGGCTGCACCCTTACGCAGCCCATCATCTCCCCGCAGGGCGAATTCCTTGCGGACGCCGGCGAAAAGATCAATAAGGAAAAAGCCCTTGAGATCGAAAACGCAGGCGTTATGTATGCCTTTGTTGACGTGGACGGCAAAGAGGTCAAGATCGTATCCAACGGCATGGTGGATATCAATAAATACGTTGATTTTGACTGCAAGCCCTACGGCATAAACGAAAAGGTTTCTTACAGAGTGCTTTCCGAGCTGCTTGAAAAGTGCGGCGATGATGAGGAGATGCTGAAAGAGGAGATCAGGATCCACGCAGATGAGCTTGTTCCCAAGCACATCGTTACGGATGATATTTTTGCCTCCGTTTCCTACCTTATCAATATTGCGCACGGTATAGGCACAACGGATGATATCGACCACCTCGGCAACCGCCGTATCAGAGCGGTAGGCGAGCTGCTTCAGAACCAGGTAAGGATCGGCTTCTCCAGAATGGAAAGAGTCATCCGTGAGAGAATGACGCTTCAGGTTCAGGATAACGGAGACGAGATCACGCCCCAGGCGCTTATCAATATCCGCCCCGTGGTAGCCGCAATTAAAGAGTTCTTCGGCTCCTCTCCGCTTTCGCAGTTCATGGATCAGAACAACCCGCTTGCGGAGCTTACGCATAAAAGAAGACTTTCCGCCCTCGGCCCCGGCGGTCTTTCAAGAGACAGAGCCGGATTCGAAGTGCGCGACGTTCATTATACGCATTACGGCAGAATGTGCCCCATAGAAACGCCGGAAGGTCCCAATATCGGTCTTATCTCCTACCTTGCCTGCTACAGCCGCCTCAATGAATACGGATTTATCGAGGCGCCTTACAGAAAGGTAAATAAAGAGACCGGCGAGGTCACCTCAGAGGTCGTCTATATGACCGCCGATGTGGAGGATAACTATATCGTTGCCCAGGCAAACGAGCCGCTTGACGAGAACGGCAGATTTATGAATAAGAGAGTTACCTGCCGCCACAGAGATGAATTCATCACCTGTGAGCCGGAAAAGGTAGACTTTATGGACGTTTCTCCCAAGATGGTCGTTTCCGTTGCAACGGCAATGATCCCGTTCCTTGAAAATGATGACGCCAACCGCGCGCTTATGGGTGCGAACATGCAGAGACAGGCGGTACCGCTCCTCAAAACAGAGGCGCCTATCGTAGGTACCGGCATGGAATACAAGGCGGCGTATGACTCCGGCGTAGTTGTTATTGCAAAGCGCGGCGGCACAGTTACGGCGGTAGACGCCAAAACGATTGAAATAACCGTTAAAAAAGGCGAAGTTGACCGGTATGAGCTCATCAAGTTCAGCGGCTCCAACCAGGATACCTGCATAAATCAAAGGCCCATCGTTTCCCTGCGCCAAAAGGTTGAGGCGGGTCAGGTCATTGCGGACGGCCCTGCAACCAGCAACGGCGAGATTTCCCTCGGTAAGAATGCCCTGATCGGCTTCATGACCTGGGAGGGCTATAACTATGAGGACGCTGTTCTTATAAATGAAAAAATGGTGCGCGATGACGTTTATACCTCTATTCACATTGAAGAGCATGAGGTAGAAGCAAGAGATACAAAGCTTGGCCCCGAAGAGATCACGCGCGATATCCCCAACGTCGGTGAGGACGCGCTTAAGGATCTTGACGAGGACGGTATCATCCGTATAGGTGCCGAAGTCCATACGGGCGACATCCTTGTCGGCAAGGTAACGCCAAAGGGCGAAACGGAGCTTACCGCAGAGGAAAGACTGCTGCGCGCCATATTCGGCGAAAAGGCAAGGGAAGTAAGGGATACTTCGCTGCGTGTGCCGCACGGTGAATACGGCATCGTTGTTGACGTTAAGCATTTTGAACGCAGAAACTGCGAGGAGCTCAGCCCCGGCGTCAACAAGAAAGTAAGAATTTATATTGCACAGAAGAGAAAGATTCAGGTGGGCGATAAAATGGCGGGCCGCCACGGAAACAAGGGCGTTGTTTCACGTGTGCTTCCGCAGGAGGATATGCCTTTCCTGCCGGACGGCAGACCGCTTGATATCGTTCTGAACCCCCTCGGCGTTCCCTCACGTATGAATATCGGTCAGGTGCTTGAAGTGCATCTCGGCTACGCCGCAAAGGCGCTCGGCTGGAAGATGTGTACGCCGGTATTCGACGGCGCGCATGAGGACGATATACGCGAATGTCTTCGCCTTGCAGGTCTTTCGGAGGACGGCAAAACGATCCTTACGGACGGCAGAACGGGCGAAAAGTTTGATAATCCCATAACCGTAGGCTATATGTATTACCTTAAGCTGCATCACCTTGTTGACGATAAGATCCACGCGCGTTCAACAGGTCCTTACAGCATGGTAACCCAGCAGCCGCTCGGCGGTAAGGCGCAGTTCGGCGGCCAGCGTTTCGGCGAAATGGAAGTTTGGGCGCTGGAGGCTTACGGCGCGGCTTATACGCTTCAGGAGATCATCACCGTTAAATCCGATGATGTTACCGGAAGGGTAAAGACCTATGAATCTATCGTTAAGGGCGAGAATATCCCGCCCGCAGGCACTCCGGAATCCTTTAAGGTTCTGTTTAAAGAGCTTCAGGCTCTCGGCCTTGACGTTCAGCTTAGGGACAGAAACGGCAACGAGGTTGAGCTTAAGCAGGATATTGACGACGGCACGGAGATACAGCCTATTGATGAAAGCGCCTTTTCCGAGGTGAATGATTTTGACGCAAGCAGCGAAGGCTTCAGCGTTGAAGATCCCGAAGAAAACGGCGAGGAAGCAGACTCTGAATCCGATATGGACGGTCTTTTTACCGAGGCGGCAGAAAGCGCTGATGATTACGACGATTGATCGCAGAGTCCAAATCCAGTATTACATTAATATATAAAGGAGTGCTTCCAAATGGAAAATCAGAATGAATTCAGTTCAATAAGAATCGGCCTTGCCTCCCCGGAAAAGATCCGCGCATGGTCTTACGGGGAAGTCACCAAGCCCGAAACCATAAATTACAGAACTCTGAAGCCGGAAAAGGACGGCCTTTACTGCGAAAAGATCTTCGGCCCCACCAAGGACTGGGAATGCCACTGCGGCAAGTATAAAAGAATACGCTATAAGGGCAAGGTCTGCGAGCGCTGCGGCGTAGAGATCACCCGTTCAAAGGTAAGGCGCGAGCGCATGGGCCACATTGAGCTTGCCGCTCCCGTATCCCATATCTGGTATTTCAAGGGCATCCCCAGCCGCCTCGGCCTTGTGCTGGATATAAGCCCCCGCTATCTTGAAAAAGTGCTTTATTTCGCGCTTTATATCGTAACGGATCCGGGCGATACCCCGCTTGAAAAGATGCAGATCCTCAACGAAAAAGAATATGATGATATGCGCGAGCGCTATGAGGATGATTTTGAGGCAGGCATGGGCGCGGAAGCGATCAAAAAGCTGCTTCAGGATATAGATGTGTTCCAGCTGCGTGATGAGCTCAACGCAGAGCTTGAAAACGCAACGGGTCAAAAGAGGGTACGCCTGCTCAAAAGGCTGGATGTTGTTGACGCTTTCTGCAAGAGCGGCAATAAGCTGGAATGGATGATCCTGGATGTCATCCCCGTTATTCCGCCGGATATCAGACCTATGGTGCAGCTGGACGGCGGCAGGTTCGCAACTTCGGATCTTAACGATCTTTACAGAAGAGTTATAAACAGAAACAACCGTCTGAAGAGGCTTCTTGAGCTCGGCGCGCCGGACATTATCGTAAGAAATGAAAAGAGAATGCTTCAGGAAGCGGTAGACGCGCTGATAGACAACGGCCGCCGCGGCAGACCGGTCACCGGCCCCAGCAACAGACCGCTTAAATCCCTTTCGGATATGCTCAAAGGTAAGCAGGGTCGTTTCCGTCAGAACCTGCTCGGTAAGCGTGTTGACTATTCCGGCCGTTCCGTTATCGTTGTAGGCCCTGAGCTTAAAATGCACCAGTGCGGTCTGCCAAAGGAAATGGCGATAGAGCTTTTCAAACCCTTCGTTATGAAGCGCCTTGTTGCAACCGGCGCGGCTTCCAATATCAAATCCGCAAGGAAAAAGGTGGAAAGAGCGCAGGATCCCGCAGTTTGGGATGCTCTGGAAGTGGTCATCAAAGATCACCCTGTAATGCTCAACCGTGCGCCTACGCTTCACCGTCTCGGTATCCAGGCGTTTGAGCCTGTGCTCGTAGAGGGCAGGGCTATCAAGCTCCACCCGCTTGCATGTACGGCGTTCAACGCGGACTTTGACGGCGACCAAATGGCGGTTCATGTTCCGCTTTCCGCAGAGGCGCAGGCAGAGGCAAGGCTCCTTATGCTTGCGGCAAACAACCTGCTCAAGCCGTCGGACGGTAAGCCCGTAACGGTGCCTACGCAGGATATGGTCATCGGCTCCTATTACCTCACCATGATAAAAGAGGGTGAGCCGGGTCAGCCGAGGTTCTTTGAGGACGAGCAGAGAACAAAGGAGATCTCCTTTGAGGACGTCAAGGCAAAAACAGGCGGCAAATATACGGATTCGCAGCTTCTTTGCGCGGATAAGGACGAAGCGCTTGTTTCCGATTACTCAATATACAAATCCTATAAAATATACAGGGATAAGGACGAGGCCATGATGGCATATCAGGAGGGCTCCCTCGGTATGCACTCTCCGGCTGAGATCCGTATGACAAAAGAGGGCGAAAACGGTGTGGAAAGCGCCGTGATCACAACCACCATCGGCAGAGTCATCTTCAACAATCCGATCCCGCAGGATCTCGGTTTTGTAGACCGTAAAAAGCCGGAAAACGAATTTAAGCTGGAGATCGATTTTGTTGTTAAGAAAGGCGAGCTCGGCAAGATCGTAGATAAGCTCATCTCCGTTCACGGCGTTGCCGTAGCGTCCGTTGCGCTTGACGCCGTCAAGGCGCAGGGCTACAAGTATTCAACCGTTTCCGGCACCACCGTTGCCGTTTGCGACGCACTTATCCCGGATGCTAAGAAAGATTTTCTTGATGAGGCGGAAAAGAAAGTAGACGAGATCACGCTGAACTACAATTACGGTCTGATCACGAATGACGAGCGTTCCGCTGCCGTAATCAGAGCTTGGGAAGACTGCACAAATAAGGTCACCAACGAGCTCACCTCTAATTTTGACGGTACGCACAACCCGATCCACATGATGGTAGATTCAGGCGCCCGCGGCAGCACGGCGCAGCTGCGTCAGCTTGCGGGTATGCGCGGTCTTATTGCAAATACGGCAGGTAAAACAATAGAAATTCCGATTCGTGCCAACTACCGTGAAGGCCTTAACATTCTTGAATACTTCATCTCTTCAAGAGGTGCGCGTAAGGGTCTTGCAGATACGGCTCTGCGTACTGCGGACTCCGGTTACCTCACAAGAAGGCTTGTAGACGTTTCGCAGGATGTTATCATCCGTGATGAGGACTGCGGCTGCAAGGAGGGCATTGTCGTTAAGGCGATCATGGACGGCAACCGTGAGCTTGAATCCCTGAGCGAACGCCTTGTGGGCAGGTTCCCGCTGCATGAAGTTACCGACCCGAATACGGGCGAGGTGCTTGCTTCCCCCGATGAGATGATCTCAAAAGACGCGGCGGATAAGATTGTTGCCGCGGGCATTACGGAAGTTAAGATCCGTTCGCTGATCACCTGTAAGTCACGCCACGGCGTATGCCGCAAGTGCTACGGCTCCAACCTTGCGTTTAACGAGCCTGTTCAGGTGGGCGAGGCTGTCGGCATCATCGCTGCGCAGTCTATCGGTGAGCCGGGTACTCAGCTTACGATGAGAACGTTCCACACCGGCGGTATCGCAGGCGGCGAGGATATCACACAGGGTCTTCCCAGAGTAGAAGAGCTGTTTGAGGCAAGAAAGCCCAAGCAGTATGCGATCCTTTCGGAAATAGACGGAACGGTCAGGTTCGAAGAGGTCAAGAAAGCCCAGCACATCGTTGTTACAAATGATGAAACGCTGGAAGAAAAGAAATATCTTGTGCCTTACGGTTTCAGGATCCGTGAGGAGATCACGGAAGGCACGCATGTCGTCAAGGGTCAGGAACTCACCTACGGTTCAAAGAACCCGAACGATATTCTTGCCATTCTCGGTGAAGAAGCCGTATACAACTACCTGATTCAGGAAGTACAGTTTGCATACCGTACGCAGGGTGTTGATATCAACGATAAGCATATCGAGGTCATCGTTCGCCAGATGCTCAAGAAGTGCATGGTGGATGACGCGGGCGATACCGATCTCGTTTCCGGCACTATGGTTGACGTAGCTGCGGTCGAAGAGGCAAACGATATCATAGATGCAAGAATAGCCGCCGGAGAAACACAGCTGAAAAAGGCTACGCGCACACCGCTGCTCATGGGTATCACAAAGGCTTCGCTTGCCACGGATTCATTCCTTTCCGCCGCTTCCTTCCAGGAGACCACAAGGGTTCTTACGGACGCCGCGATCAAGGGCAAGGTGGATCCGCTGATCGGCCTTAAGGAAAACGTTATCATCGGTAAGCTCGTTCCCGCCGGAACAGGTATGGATGTGTTCCGCGATGTTGATGTTATCCCCAGCTATCTCTCGGCAGACGGCAAAGAGGAAATATTAAATCTTGAGCAGCTTCAAAAACTATTGACAAACAGTGCCTCTGAGTGATATACTTGATAATTGTGCGAATGGCAAAAGCAGCACTTTTCACAAATATATTTGATTGTTTTGGCACAAATGCACAAAATATTGAGGTGGGTGCAAAACCCGCCTCAATATGTGCGTGTAAACGGGTGTTTTTACAGCGTTAAAAGCGCCGGTTTATGCGCACATATGCGTATAAATCTATAGAAAGGAGATATAAACTATTGCCTACCTTTAACCAGTTAGTAAGAACAGGCAGAAAGTCTGTAGAGAAAAAGGCAAAGGCGCCCGCACTTTTAAAGAGCCTTAACACAAAGAAGAATGTTATGAATGATAACTGCTCTCCCCAAAAGCGCGGCGTTTGCACTGCGGTAAAGACCGCAACGCCTAAAAAGCCGAATTCCGCACTGCGCAAGATCGCCCGTGTACGTCTTACAAACGGAATGGAAGTTTCCGCTTACATTCCCGGCGTAGGTCATAATCTTCAGGAGCACTCTGTTGTTATGGTGCGCGGCGGCCGTGTTAAGGATCTTCCCGGTGTGCGTTACCACATCATCCGCGGAACGCTTGATACGCAGGGCGTAAACGGCAGAATGCAGGCGCGCTCAAAGTACGGCGCAAAGAGGCCCAAGGCTGCCAAGAAGTAAGCAGCAGACCCTATCGGAAAAACAATAGTTTATACCTTTTATATTATAAAATGTATGCGGTATAGCCTACTTGTTGACTCCACGGGAAAACCGAGTACCTATGAACTCATTATGATTTATGAAGGAGGGAAGCGAAGATGCCAAGAAGAGGCCAAATCGCTAAGCGTGATGTGTTGCCTGATCCGCTTTACAACTCAAAGCTTGTAACGCGCCTTATCAACAACATCATGTATGACGGAAAAAAGGGTGTCGCGCAGAAGATCGTTTACGGCGCGTTTGACATCATTAAGGAAAAGACGGGTAACGATCCCCTTGAGGCTTTCCAGGCCGCAATGGAAAACGTTATGCCCACCCTTGAGGTAAAGGCTCGCCGTGTGGGCGGTGCAACCTATCAGGTTCCGCTTGAAGTACGCCCCGAACGGCGCCAGACTCTCGGTCTGCGCTGGATAACGGCTTATGCCCGTCAGCGTTCCGAAAGAACTATGAAGGAACGCCTTGCTGCGGAGATTATGGACGCTGTGAATAAGACCGGCGGCGCAGTTAAGAAGTGTGATGATACCCATAAAATGGCAGAGGCAAACAAGGCTTTTGCTCATTTCAGATATTGATCCCATAATCAGATTAGGAGGATATTATGCCAAGAAAAGTATCTCTTGAAAAAACAAGAAATATTGGTATTATGGCGCACATTGATGCCGGTAAAACAACAACTACCGAGCGTATCCTTTATTATACGGGAATTAATCATAAGATCGGCGAAACGCATGACGGCGCCGCCACGATGGACTGGATGGCGCAGGAGCAGGAAAGAGGTATTACCATCACCTCCGCCGCCACAACCTGTTTTTGGAAAGATCACAGAATCAACATTATAGATACGCCCGGCCACGTTGATTTCACCGTTGAAGTTCAGCGTTCGCTTCGTGTTTTGGACGGCGCTGTTACCGTTCTTTGCGCAAAGGGCGGCGTAGAGCCGCAGTCTGAAACCGTTTGGCGCCAGGCGGACGATTATAATGTACCCCGTATGATCTATGTTAATAAAATGGATATTATGGGCGCTGACTTTTATAATGTTTTAAGCATGGTAAAAGAAAGATTTCATTGCAACGCCGTTCCGATCCAGCTTCCGATAGGCTCTGAGGATACCTTTAAGGGTATCGTAGACCTTATCAATATGGACGCAGAGATCTATTACGACGATATGGGCAACGATATCCGCCGCGAAGAGATCCCGGAGGATATGAAGGAGCTTGCGGCAGAATACCGCGAAAAGCTTCTTGAGGCAGTTGCCGAGCAGGATGAAGCTCTTATGGACAAGTATTTTGACGGCCAGGAGCTCACTGTTGATGAGATCAAGAAAACCATAAGAAAAGCTACCTGTAATTGCGAAATGGTGCCCATCACCTGCGGCACATCCTACAGGAACAAGGGCGTTCAGCCGCTCCTTGACGCAATCGTTGAATTTATGCCTGCTCCCACGGATGTTGAATCCATCAAGGGCATAAATCCCGAGACGGATGAGGAGGAGTACCGCCATTCTTCAGACAGCGAACCGTTTGCCGCTCTTGCTTTCAAGATCGCAACAGACCCGTTCGTTGGTAAGATCTGCTATTTCCGTGTATATTCCGGCGTTCTCAACGCAGGCTCTCAGGTATATAACTCCGTTAAGGGCCACAGAGAGAGAATGGGCCGTGTACTGCAGATGCACGCAAACCACAGAGAGGATATTACGGAGGTCTATGCAGGCGATATCGCCGCTGCCGTAGGTCTTAAAAACACCACTACCGGTGATACCCTTTGCGATGAAGACCACCCGATCATTCTTGAATCCATGAATTTCCCGGATCCCGTTATTCGCGTTGCCGTTGAGCCGAAAACAAAGGCAGGCCAGGAGAAGATGGGCATTGCGCTTGCAAAGCTTGCAGAAGAAGATCCCACTTTCAAGGTCTATACGGACGAGGAGACCGGCCAGACGATTATCGCCGGCATGGGCGAGCTTCATCTGGAGATCATCGTAGACCGTATGCTCCGTGAATTTAAGGTAGAGGCAAATATCGGCGCACCGCAGGTTGCGTATAAAGAAACGATCCAGTCCGAATCCATGTCCGACACCAAATATAAGCGTCAGTCGGGCGGTTCCGGTCAGTATGGTCACGTTAAGATCCGCATGAGCCCCAATGTTGATGAAAACGGTATCGGCAAAGGCTATGAATTTATCAATTCCGTTGTCGGCGGCGCAATCCCCAAGGAATATATCCCCGCTGTAGACGCCGGTATCCAGGGCGCTATGAAGAGCGGTGTTCTTGCAGGCTACCCGATGGTGGATATCAAGGTAGAGCTTTACGACGGATCTTACCATGAGGTAGACTCTTCCGAAATGGCGTTCAAGATCGCGGGTTCCATGGCGTTCAAGGACGCTGCCAAAAAGGCAAACCCCATCATTTTGGAGCCTATGATGAAAGTAACCGTAATCGTTCCCGAGGATTATATGGGCGATGTTATCGGCGATCTTAACTCACGCCGCGGCCAGATCCAGGGTATGGAGGACAGATCAGGCGCAAAGCAGATCAATGCCCGCGTTCCGCTCTCCGAAATGTTCGGTTATGTTAACGATCTTCGTTCCAAGACGCAGGGCCGTGGTACCTATACCATGGAGCCGGACGGCTATGAGCCCGTTCCGAAGTCGATTTCAGAGGAAATTATCTCTACAAGAACTAAAAAAGACTAATTTATCTCTGTAATCATAATAAAATTATTAAAAACACTTGATATTTTATCTGCGCTTTGATAAAATAATCATAACAATTTATGTACCTAATTTTTAAGGAGGAAAATTCCAATGGCAAAAGAAAAGTTTAACCGTTCTAAACCGCATGTAAACATCGGTACAATCGGCCACGTTGACCACGGTAAAACCACTCTTACGGCTGCTATTACAAAGTATCTTGCAAATGAGGGTCATGCAAAGTTTGAGGACTATGCTGATATCGATAAGGCTCCCGAAGAGAGAGAGCGTGGTATCACAATCAATACCGCTCACGTAGAGTATGAAACAGAAACACGTCACTATGCACACGTTGACTGCCCCGGCCATGCTGACTATATCAAGAACATGATCACCGGCGCTGCGCAGATGGACGGTGCTATCCTTGTTATCGCTGCTACAGACGGCCCCATGGCTCAGACCAAAGAGCACCTTCTTCTTGCCCGTCAGGTTGGCGTACCTTACATTGTTGTATTCATGAATAAGGTAGACCAGGTAGACGATGAAGAGCTTCTTGAGCTTGTAGAAATGGAAATCCGTGATACGCTCAGCGAGTATGAATTCCCGGGCGATGACATTCCGATCATCAGAGGCTCCGCTCTTAACGCACTGAACGCTGCTTCAAATGACGATCCTGCTTGCGATTGCATCAGAGAGCTTCTTGAAGCTGTTGATACCTATATCCCCACTCCCGAGCGTGATGAGAACCTTCCGTTCCTTATGCCCGTAGAGGATGTTATGACGATCACCGGCCGTGGCACCGTTGCTACCGGTAGAGTAGAGCGTGGTGTCCTTAAGCTCAATGAGGAAGTTGAGATCGTTGGTATCAAGGAAGAGATCAGAAAGACGGTTTGCACAGGTCTTGAGATGTTCCGTAAGTCCCTTGATTTCACACAGGCCGGCGACAACGTTGGCGCACTTCTTCGTGGTGTTCAGAGAACGGAGATCCAGAGAGGTCAGGTTCTTGCAAAGCCGGGTTCCATTCACCCGCACACCAAGTTCAAGGGTCAGGTTTATGTACTCACCAAGGATGAAGGCGGCCGTCATACTCCGTTCTTCAACAACTATCGTCCTCAGTTCTATTTCAGAACAACAGACGTTACCGGCGTAATCACCCTTCCCGAGGGCACAGAGATGTGCATGCCCGGCGATAACGTTCTTATGGATGTTGAGCTTATCACTCCTATCGCTATCGAAAAGGGTCTTCGTTTCGCTATCCGTGAAGGCGGCAGAACCGTTGGTTCAGGCGTTGTAACTGAAGTTGACGAGTAATCAACTCAAATTATTAAGAGCAGTCGAAAGACTGCTCTTTTTTTGTTTCTGTTGGCATTTTCTTCTCTAATCCAAGTATGTAATCTGCTGAAATATTATAAAAAAGGCAAATGGAGATAAGGTGCTTGATCGGGATCTTGCTTTCGCCCTTTTCATAATTGCTGTAAGTCCGGGGGCTTACCCCCAGCTTTTCCGCCAGTTCCTTAATTGAGTAGCCGTTTTTTATCCTCAGTTGTTTTATTTTTTTGCAGTATTCTTTCATAATCCACCTCATAATGTTTGTGATGCTATCGTATTAAACAATGCTCCGAAGTCTTTATCATTATTATAGCTAATTGAATTTAAAAGTGTAGAATTTACCGCATATTGCAGTAAATTATAATAATATTAGTTAATACTGTAAAACAAATTTCAACTATAAGAAAAGAACGGCTCGAACCGCTCTTTTTTTGCGCTTTTTTACCGTTTTAGCCCAAGTAAATAATCGGCAGATACATTATATAAAATACAGATGGCGATAAATTTATCTAACGGAATCTTGATCCTGCCTTTTTCGTAATTACTATATGTTTTTGGGCTTACTGCCAGCTTTTGCGCTGCTTCTTTGATTGTTAGATGATTTTCAAATCTTAATCTTATTATTTTTTCGCCTATATTTTCCATGACCGGATCTCCATAATGCGCCGCCCGTTTTTTGGGGTTTAGAATATGATTCTATTATAGACAAATACTATCTAAAGTCAATACTCAAATTTTGTCTCTGATAAAATAATTCAGAGGTGGTCTGCGTGTTTTCCGAAAGATTTAGAGAACTGAGAATTTTCACTGAGCCGAGATTAAAGCAGGCGGAACTTGGCGAAAAGCTTGGAATGTCGCAAAGAAAAGTCAGTAGGCTGGAAACAGGCTCAACGGAGCCGACTACGGATGAAATTGTTGCAATATGCAGATTTTTTAATGTTTCAGCCGATTATATTTTGGGGCTTACAGATGAATTTAAAAGATTAAAATGATTTCCCTTCCGGCAAAGCCGGTTTAAACCAAAAGAACTATGGTTACAATTAAGCCTCCCTTTGCACAAGGGAGGCTTAATTGCAGCAGAAACGCTATTGTTTTACCGCGGCTCCCCATATCGGAGTCCCCGGAAAGCCGCACTCGGCTCCCCTGTGCAAGGGGAGCTTTTTTATTGCTCTATTTTTTTAGTTGATCTCACCTCTTTTCAGGGCGCATTTTTTTGATTTATTTTAATTTACGAGCGGTTCAGCTTTATTTTTAAATGCAAGTATGTTAAAATCTTATAGGTGAAAAGTATGGCTGAAAAGAAGCTTGAAAACATAAAAGGCTCCGTTGAGGATATTACGTTTTATAATTCCGAAAACGGCTACACCGTTATGGAGGTGTTGTGCGGAAACGAGGGCATCACCGTTGTGGGCAATTTTCCGCAGCTCGCCGTCGGTTCGCTCATAGAGGCGTCCGGCGAGTGGGTGGTGCACCCCTCATACGGCATGCAGTTCAAGGCGCAGGCGCTTACGGAAACGCTGCCGCAGGACGCCGCCGGCATCCTGCGCTATCTTTCCAGCGGGATCATAAAAGGCGTGGGTCGCGCAACTGCACAGAAGATCGTGGACGCTTTCGGTGCCGAATCTTTTGATGTTATTGAAAACAATTTGGAACGCCTTGCCTCGGTAAAGGGAATCAGCCGCCCTATGGCAAGGAAGATACAGCGCAGCTTTGCCGAAAAATTTTCCTCCCGCCAAACGATAGCCGCCCTGCGGGAAAACGGCTTGACGCAGAAAGAGGCGTTTGACGCCTATAAATTCTTCCGCGAAAACGCAGTGGAGGTCTTTGAAAACAATCCCTATGATCTTGTTGCCGCCGGGATATACAGTTTTGAACGCGCGGAGGAGATCAACGAGGAGCAGGGCGCAAACGTTTCGCTGAGCCTGCGCGCGCAGTCCCTCGTTGAGCATATTGTGGATTACAATATCGCGAACGGCCATACCTGCCTGCCGCGTGAAGCCGTTGTGAAAACGGCAAGGAATTACCTGGATTGCTCTGAGGATACGGCGGAGATCGCCATAGACGACGCACTTGAAACGAACCGCCTGTTTCGCGAGGAGATAAACGGACGCGAATTTCTTTTCAAGCCGGAGGCATATAACGCGGAAAAAGCGATTGCAGACCGTATTCAGATCCTTGCAAATTACCCGCCGCAGCAGATAGAGCTCTCCGGCGCGGAGATATACGCCTTTGAAAAGGCAAATTCCATTGAATTTGATACAAAACAGCGCAAGGCTATAGAGATAGCCGTAAATCAGGGGCTGCTGATCCTGACGGGCGGCCCCGGCACGGGTAAGACCACAACCGTGAAAGGTATTATTGCGCTGCTGAAGAACCGTGGGCTTGAGGTGGCGCTCGCCGCACCCACCGGCAGAGCCGCCAAGCGTATGACGGAGCTTACCGGTCAGGAGGCAAAGACGGTTCACCGCCTGCTTGAGGTGGAATACAGAGACGGTAGCGACACGCCTGTTTTTGTGCATAACCGCAAAAATCCGCTTGATGTGGACGCAGTTATCGTTGACGAGCTTTCCATGGTGGATATCTTTCTGTTTGATTCCCTGCTTGACGCACTGCCTATGAGCGCCCGCCTGATCATGGTGGGGGATAAGGATCAGCTGCCGCCCGTCGGCGCCGGCAATGTTCTGAGCGATCTTATCAAAAGCGGGCTGATCCCTGTTGTGGAGCTGGATAAGATCTTCCGCCAGGCAATGAAGAGTCGCATCGTTACGAATGCGCACCGCGTTGTTAAGGGCGAGATGCCGGTTACGGACGACAACGCCGCCGATTCCGATTTCTTTATGCTGCATGAGAGCGTGCCGCTCTCCGCCGCAAGAAAGATCGTGGATCTGATCACGCGCCGCCTGCCCGCCGCATACGGCATGGATCCCGTTTTTGACCTGCAGGTGCTCTGCCCGGGTAAAAAGGGCGAGGTCGGCTCTCAGAATCTGAACGCCATGCTGCAAAAGCAGCTTAACCCGCCGGCAAAGGGCAAGAATGAATTTACGGCGCGCGGCTATACCCTGCGCGAGGGCGATAAGGTCATGCAGATCAAAAATAATTACGATATTCCGTGGTTTAAGGCAAATGAAAACGGAATGGGCGTTTTTAACGGCGATATCGGCATCTTAACGCGCATAGACCGCGCGGCGGATATCATCAACGTGCGGTTTGACGACAGGGAAGCGATGTATTCCTTTGCAAACGCCCCGGAGCTGGAGCCGGCTTATGCCATGACGGTGCATAAGAGCCAGGGCTCGGAATTTGACGGCGTTGTTATACCCGTGGTCGCCACGCCGCAAAAGCTTGCGTACAGGAATCTTTTTTATACCGCCGTAACAAGGGCAAAAAAGCTGATCGTTCTTGTGGGTACGCAAAGCAATATAAAGGCAATGGTGGAAAATGATAAAAAAAGCCGCCGCTACAGCGCGCTTCATCACTTTTTAACTGTTGACAACAACGAATTTTTACAGTAACATTTATATGATACATATGCGCATAAAGCGGATACGGACGGCGCTTTGCAGGTCTTATCATGCAGGGCGTGCGCTTTGATATATAAAGGAATGAGATTATGTTCGGTTATGATTTGGGAATAGACCTCGGCACAAGCTCCATCGTGATCTCCGTGCCTGGCAAGGGGGTCGTTGTAAACGAGCCGTCTTACGTTGCGTATGATACGGAAACGGAAAAGATCCTTTACGCCGGCAGAAGAGCGTATTATCTTGAGGGCAGGGAGCCGAGCGGCGTAACGGTCATACAGCCCATCGTCGGCGGCGCGATAACGAATTATGAGATCGCCTGCCGCATGGTACAGTTTTTCATTAATAAGATCATCAAAAAGAGCATTTTTAAGCCGCGTGTTGTTGCGGCTGTGTCCGCGCTTGCAACGGATGTGGAAAGAAGAACGCTGATCTCCGTTATCATCTCCGCCGGGGCAAGGTCTGTATGCCTTGTGGAGGAGCCGCTCTGTGCTGCTTTCGGCGCAGGCATAGATCCGCTTCAGCCAACGGGCGCTTTTGTTATAGATATCGGCGGCGGCACAACGGATATGGCGGTCATCAGCCAGGGCAGCATGAGCCAGACGGATACCCTGCGCATTGCCGGCAACAGCTTTGATGAGGAGATCGCCCGCCATATGCGCGAAAAATACGGCGTTCTGATCGGCAAAAGAATGGCGGAGGAGATCAAAAACCGCATATCCTCTGCAGTTGCGCGCGAAGAGGATGTCAGCATGCAGGCAAAGGGGCGCGATATGTTCTCCGGCATGCCGTGCGTTGTAGAGATCACCGGCAACGAGATCTATGAATGCTTAAAGCCGCTTTTTGAAGAGCTTACAAACGCCGCCTGCGTGCTTTTTGAACGCACAACGCCCCAGCTCGTGGCGGATATCAAGGATTCGGGCGTTATCCTTACGGGCGGCTGCTCGGAGATATACGGTATAGATAAGCTGTTTTCACAGGCGCTCGGGCTTGATGTTACGATCGCCCCGCGCGCCGAGCTGTGCGTTTCAAAGGGCACGATGATCGCGCTCAATAAAATGCACATTCTTGACCAGTACGGCTACAGATTCCAGACGAAGCAGGATGTAAGGATAAGATGATCCATATTTATTACGGCAACGGCAAGGGCAAGACCACTGCCGCGCTCGGCCTTGCGCTTCGTGCCTGCGGCGCCGGAAAATGCGTTGCGTTCTATTCGTTTCTAAAAGATGATTCGTCATGCGAGCGGCTTGCAAGATGTGATATACACTTTTATAAAAACCCGGAAAGTCTGCCTTTTTTATACAAAATGCGCGCGGACGAAAAGAAACGGTATGCCGCTTGGGCAAGAAAGGCGGCTGATGATGCGTTTTCCTGCGGCGCGGATGTTGTGGTGCTGGATGAATTCCTTGACGTGACCGAGCTTTTGGGCGAGGCGTATATACGTTCAATTTCATTTGATAAAGATACCGAATATGTGATAACCGGGCATTGCAAAAATGAATTTTTGTTTGGCGCTGCGGATTATATTACGCAAATGGTCAGCAAGCGCCACCCTTATGATTCTGGCATACCGGCAAGGCGCGGCATAGAATACTGATTGAACGGAGGAGCGGATATGGATAGATTTTCTAAATTTCACCCTGCTGTCTGCCTCCTCTTTTTTATTTTTGTTATCTGCACAACGCTGCTGTTTATAAATCCCGTGTATTCGGCGGTGAGCTTTGTATGCGCGCTGCTGTACGCACTGCGCCTTTCGGGCTCGCGGCGCACTGCCGCGCAGCTCAGATTTGCGCTGCCGCTGGTAGTTCTTTCCGCTCTGTTTAATATGCTTTTTTGCAGGTACGGCAGCACGGTGCTGTTTTCCGTTTTTGGAATAGATTTTTCGCTTGAGCCGCTTGCTTACGGCGCGTGCATAGGGCTTATGCTTGCCGCCGCTGTCATCTGGTTCTTCTCTTATTCCGAGATCATCACAAGCGAAAAATTTACCGCCCTTTTCGGCAGGTCTGCGCCGAATATCGTATTGATCTTTTCAACTGCGCTGCGCTTTTTGCCCCTTATGGTCAAAACAGCCGCCGAGCTTAAAGAGGCGCAGCAGGGGCTGGGCAATGAAACGAAGGGGCTGAAAAATACCATGGCGCGCTTTTCCGCGCTTGTTTCCATATCGCTGGAGCAGAGCATAGAAACTGCGGATACCATGCGCGCGCGCGGATTTAAAAAAGGCAGGCGCCAGTATTCGCCCTACGCTTTCAGAGCGGCGGACGGTGTTTTGATCTTTGTCTGCACCGCACTTTTTGCCGCCCAGATTGCGGCGCTGGCGCTCGGCGTATTTGAATTTGAATATTATGAAGAACTGCGTATCTTAAATATGCAGCCCGCTTTTCCTGCGGCGTGGGCTGCGCTTTGCCTGATACCGCTTATAACCGATCTGCCGGAGGAAGTGAAATGGCGCTTGTTGAGATCAAAAATTTAACATTTGCTTACCCCGGCTCCGAAAAGAATGCCCTATGCGGCGTTGATCTTTCGGCAGAGGCAGGCGAACTTGTAGTTGTCTGCGGCACCTCCGGCGGCGGAAAAAGCACGCTGCTGCGGCTGCTGAAAAAGGAGATCGCGCCTTACGGCAAACTTTCCGGGCGGATAGAGGCGGAGAACTGCGAAATCGGCTTTGTCGGCCAGAATGTTGAAAGCAATATCGTCACGGATACCGTTTTGGGCGAGCTTGCATTCGCGCTTGAATGCCGCGATTTCACTGATAAGGAGATATCTCTTAAGATCGCGCAGGCAGCAAGCTACTTTAATCTGAATAAGTATATAAATGAGAAAACAGATTCCCTTTCGGGCGGGGTAAAACAGCTGCTGGCGCTTGCGTGCGCCGTTTCCGTGAACCCACGGCTTTTGCTGCTGGACGAGCCGTGCTCCCAGCTTGACCCGATCTCGGCACAAAATTTTAAAAACACGGTTTTGCGCCTGAACAGAGAGCTCGGCGTTACCGTGGTCGCCTCGGAACATTCGCCCCAGCTGCTTCCTTATGCAGATAAGATACTGTTTTTAGAAAACGGCAAAGCGCAGTTTTGCGGCTGCCCGGAGGAATTTGCGCATTATCTTTTGGAGAACGAGATGCCGTTCAGCCTTATACTGCCGCCGTATACGCGGCTTTTGAAGAGCCGAACTCTGGATTTCGCCGCTGCCCGCAGAGAAATAGCAGACGTTCAGGCGAAACCTTATGAGGATATACAAAAACACGCCGCTGCCGTAACGGTTAAAAATCTTGCGTTCGCTTACGGCAGAAAGCAGCCGGATATACTTTTCGGTGCGGATTATACGGCGGAGCAGGGCAGAATCAATGCAATCGTCGGCGCAAACGGATGCGGCAAAACAACTTTTCTGAAATGCCTTGCCGGGATCCTGCGCCCGTATGGCGGGAAGATCAAAAAGAACGGCAAAACGGCGTATCTGCCGCAGAATGTGCAAACGCTCTTTTTGTATGACAGCGTGGATAAAGAAGTAAACAGCGAAGCGCTTTTGTCGCGTTACGGGCTTGATGCGTTCAGGCAGAGAAATCCGTTTGACCTCAGCGGCGGAGAGGCGCAGCGCCTTGCGCTTGCAAAAATAGAGCAGACGGGCGCCGATATTCTTTTGCTGGATGAGCCGACAAAGGGTACGGATCCCGTGTTCCGGGCAAAGCTTGCCTGCATTTTGAAAGCATGGTGCGCTGCCGGTAAAACCGTAATACTCTCCACCCACGATCTTGAATTCGCAGGCAGGTATGCGGATAACGTTGCATTTTTGTTTGGGGGCAATATCGTCTGTACCGAACGGCGCAGAAAGTTTTTTGCCGCGCTCGATATCTATACGACCTCGCTTTCCGCCCTTACGAACGGCAGGATCGTCAGTATTGATGACGCGGAGGTGGCGCCGTGAGAAAGAATGCCGATGTGCTTTTTTTTGTCTTTGCCGCGGCGGCTCTTGCGTTTGCAGCGGTGTGGCTCATATTTTTTGCAGACTCAACTTCCTACTATCTTGCGGCTGCAATGATTTTGCTGCTCTCGCTTCTGCCGTTTTTTATAACTTACGAGCATTCCTCGCCCTCGGCAAGGGAAGCCGCGCTCGTCGCCGCGCTTACTGCGCTTGCCGTTGCGTCGCGCGCCGTGTTCTATTTTGTTCCGCAGTTCAAGCCGATAGGCGCCGTGGTCATCGTTTCGGCCGTATGCCTGGGGCCGCGCCGCGGATACATTATAGGCGTGCTTTCCGCCTTTATATCCAATTTTATTTTCGGGCAGGGTGTGTGGACGCCTTTTCAGATGGTCGCCCTTGGTCTGGTGGGTTTTTTTGCCGGGCTGCTCTTCAGGGGCAATGCGAAAAACAGATGGCTGCTTGCCGCAGCCGGCTTTATACTTACTTTTGCGCTTTACGGGCTCGTTGCGGATCTCAGTTCCGTCTTAACGCTGCTCAGTGAATATACGCTTTCTGGAATTTTGGCGATCTATGCGGCGGGTGTGCCGTTTTCCGCAATCTTCGGCGGCGCCACCGCGCTGTTTTTGCTTTTGTTCGGGCAGGCGTTTATAAAAAAGATCAACCGCGTTGTTGAAAAATACGGTATTTTTGCAGGTGATAAAGATGAAGAATAAAAAAACTACGGATCCGATTGAAAGACTTTCCAATTTTGCGTTTACAATGTCTATTTTGGGCATATGTACCGTGGGCATCTGCCCGGCATTTGGGGCAATGGGCGTTGCCGTGCCGCTGGTCATGAAGCTGAAAGGCGCGCAGATCCCGGAAAATATCAGGTCAAAAAACAAAAAGGCGCTCATCGGCGGTGTAATTGCCCTGCTCCTTTTTGTTGTGGATATTGTGCTGATCGTTGCTCTTAAGGATAAGATAGGATAAGATCTATACCCTTTAAATGCCAAAAAGCTCCGCCTAATCCACCTATTTAGCGCAATAAAAAAGGGCGGCCCCGAAAGGAGCCGCCCTCAGCGTGCAAAAGTACTTATTTTTTTAATATACACTTTTTTACAGTTTGAAAAGCATAATTTTCAGACTGTTTTTTAATGTGCTTTAGGATCATTTTATTTTTCTCAGTACAATATTGACAAAAGGAATGCACAAAACGGATATAACAAAGGATATTATTATGTTAAGGCAAATAAACAAGGCGGATGTTTCCGGCCACAGAAATCCGAGAACGGCACCTACAAGCGCCATAACCTCCATATGTACTGCCATAATGACCAAACTGTTTTTTCCGCAATAATTTATAAGCCTAAGTTTTGGCTTCTCTATCAGTTTACAAAACAGAATGAGAAATAGGCTTCCTACAATACCGTTTAATAAATAGAGAACATAATTTTTTCCGAAATTGAACTCAGAAAGGCTGACTTTGCCGTTTACCACCGTTATCAGCACATTCAGTGCAAGCAAAACGAAAGTAAAAGGTATTTTATATTTTATTATGAAACTTAATGCTTTTTTTAAGTTATTTTTAAATTCGGAAATCATAACACCAATACAAACAAAAAGAGCCGCAACGCAACTGTGGAGGAGCACATTCAGAATCTTGCTTTCCTTTGGAATAAAATACGCAGCCACGGTTATGCAAAGAATTGCCGCGGGATATAAAAATTTATTTCCCCGAAACAATTTAAAAGCCAAAATATTGATTAGGATGGCAAAGAACAGGCAGGGCAAAAACCAATCCGCCTTAACACCAATCATAAACATCCATTCGAATAAAAGTGACAAAACATTTTGGCGGCTGAAATCCTTTTGAATCAGATCTTTCGCCAACTCGATCAGTAAAACCGCAAAGGCAATAAGGTAATAGGGCAAAATCAAAGACTTTAAATATTTTTTCAGCAGTTTTCCAAACGGCTGTGCCATCTTTCTGTAACTCAAAAGGAGGCCGCTTAAAATAAAAAACACCGGCAGATGAAAAGAATATGCCCAAATATTAAACCAATTTGACCCTGGAAGAGCGTGCGCCACAAGAACAAGAATGATGGCAATTCCTTTTGCATAGTCTATCCATCTAACTCTTTTGCTGTCAACAGGAAACACAAGCAAATCTTCATATAATGATCTGATTCTTTTCATAGGTATTCTTTCCTTCCTTTATGCCATGCTAAATGAAAGTTCCATGCAAATATTTGGGTAAGGCTCTCGATATTTTTATAGATTTACTTTTATAACAAAACCACCGCATACAAACATATTGAAAATGCTTATTACGGTTCGTTTTGGTTTTGCTTTTTTTGTTTGTTTGTGTTTTTGGCAGTGAATTTTTTACCGCCCAATTTTTCAATAAGTTTTTTGATTCCGAAGGTTATTGCGATGCAAAGCGGAAAATACGGCGTAAACGGCCCCGCCCAAAAAGCAAGGTATGCCGTGGCGATAACGCTGCCCCATTTAACGCCGAATATCAGGTGCAGAAGATAACCTCCCCAAACGGGTGTATACATGACTACAACAACTATGATGAGCAGTAAAAGCGTGTGCCAGTCCTTGCACTCGCTCCATATCCATTTGCAAAAGTTGACCGTTCTTACCTTCAGTTTGCGTAAAAATTCACGAAGCACGTATTTTGCCGCCGCCTTTTTGACAGTAAAGTTTTTACCGCACGCGGCGTTCGCGCTTCAGTCGGGGTAGCCGTTCGGATTCTGCTTTTGCCAGCGCCAGCTGTCCTCACACATCTCCTCAATATCGCGCTCTGCTTTCCAGCCAAGCTCTTTAAATGCTTTTGACGGGTCGGAATAACAGGTGGCTATATCGCCGTCGCGCCTGGGGCCTATCTTGTACGGGATCTCCACGCCGGAGGCTTTTTCAAACGCCTTTACAACGTCCAATACGCTGTAGCCTTTGCCGGTGCCGAGGTTGTAGATAAACAGCCCGTTGCATCCCTCCACCTTTTCAACGGCTTTTATGTGGCCGAGCGCGAGGTCAACAACGTGAATGTAATCCCGCACGCCGGTGCCGTCGGGCGTGTCATAATCATCGCCCCATACATTAAGAAATTCGCGCTTGCCGATCGCGACCTGCGTGATGTACGGCATCAGGTTGTTGGGTATACCGTTCGGATCCTCGCCCATCGTGCCGCTCTTGTGCGCGCCGATCGGGTTGAAGTAGCGCAGCAGGCAGATAGACCATGTATCGTCAGATACATAAAGGTCTTTGAGTATGCACTCTATCATGTATTTTGTTCTGCCGTAAGGGTTGGTAACGCCGCCCACTTCCATATCCTCTGTAAGGGGAGAAACATTGTTCATGCCGTATACGGTTGCGGAAGAAGAGAATACGATCTTCTTGCAGCCGTTTTCGCGCATGACCTCAAGCAGCACAAGCGTGCCGTTTACATTGTTGTCAAAATACTCCAGCGGTTTGTGCACGCTTTCTCCAACGGCTTTCAGCCCGGCAAAATGGATTACGGATTCTATTTGTTCTTTCTTGAAGATCTCATCGAGCCCTTTTTTATCTCTTATATCGCACTCGTAGAATTTGAAATCCTTTTTTACAAGCGCTCTGATCCTGTCAAGGCTCGATCTTTTGCAGTTATAGAAATTATCAACTATAACAACATCTTTTCCTGCGTTCAGAAGCTCAACGCAGGTGTGGCTGCCGATATAACCGGCGCCGCCCGTTACAAGTACCGCCATAAGAATACCTCCGTAATTATTCTATTCAGTAATTTATATATTAACAATAATTTTATTAATATGCCTTGCCCCAGTAGAGCATTTTCTTTGCGGGCTTTCCGCAGCATACGCAAACGTCCGAGATTTCTTCCTGCTCAAGAGGAATGCAGCGTGAACCTACGCCCGTGATCTCTTTTACCTTATCCTCGCATGCTTCATCGCCGCACCACATGGCTTTCACGAAACCGTCTCCGTTTTCTTCAAGCGCTTTTGTGATCTCGTCCGTGGTTTTGCAGGAATATGTGCGTCTTTCCCTGTTTTCAAGGGCAGCCTCATAAAGCCCTTGGCGCACTTCCTCAAGCTTTTGCGGAATTACCGTTTCAAGCTCGTCAAGCGAAACGAACGTCTTTTCCCTGTTGTGGCGCGTAACGATCACGCACTGGTTCTTTTCTATATCCTTGGGGCCGATCTCTACCCTGACGGGTACGCCCTTCATCTCATATTCCGCAAATTTCCAGCCCGGCGTGTTTTCACAAGCGTCTATATCCGCGCGGCAGATCTTTTTGAGCCTGTCGCAAACGGCGGTTGCCTTTTCCAGCACGCCTTCCTTATGCTGCGCAATCGGAATGACCATAGCCTGAATGGGGGCAACGGCGGGCGGAAGCACAAGGCCGTTGTTATCGCCGTGCGTCATAATGATTGCACCGATCAGGCGGGTGGTCATGCCCCAGCTCGTCTGGAACGGATACTGAAGCTTGTTTTCTTTATCTGCAAACTGAATGTCAAACGCCCTTGCAAAGCCGTCTCCGAAATAATGAGAGGTGCCTGCCTGAAGCGCCTTGCCGTCGTGCATCAGCGCTTCTATGCAATATGTGCGCTCGGCGCCGGCAAATTTATCGCTGTCCGTCTTCATGCCCTGCACAACCGGGATCGCAAGATATTTCTGGCAGAATTCCGTGTAAACGTTAAGCATTCTTTCTGTTTCTTCAATCGCTTCCTCAGCCGTGGCATGCAGCGTATGCCCCTCCTGCCAAAGGAATTCTCTTGAACGCAGGAACGGCCTTGTTGTTTTTTCCCAGCGCACAACGGATACCCACTGGTTGTAAAGCTTGGGCAGATCCCTGTAGGAATGAACAATATTTTTAAAATGCTCGCAGAAAAGCGTTTCGGAAGTGGGGCGCACGCAAAGTCTTTCCTCAAGCTGCTCGCTGCCGCCCATCGTTACCCACGCGCACTCGGGCGCAAAGCCCTCAACATGGTCTTTTTCTTTTTGAAGCAGACTCTCCGGGATAAACATGGGCATGCAGACGTTCTGATGCCCTGTTGCTTTAAACATACCGTCAAGTATATTTTGTATATTTTCCCATATGGCGTAGCCGTACGGGCGGATAACCATACAGCCCTTAACGCTCGTGTATTCTATAAGCTCCGCCTTTTTGCAAATATCGGTGTACCATTTTGCAAAATCCTCGTCCATAGAGGTGATATCGTCCACCATTTTTTTCTGCTCTTTAGCCATAATGTCTCCTTAATAAATATATAAAATAAAGTAAAAATATTATAAACCATATATTTCCCCATGTAAATATACCAATTTGATAAAAAAAGGCAGATTTTATCGGAACTTTTTTATACAAAAGAATTAATTTAGGATTAAAGTGTTGCAAAAAAGCAAAGAAGTGCTATAATTAGCGTGAATTTAGAATAGCAGGAGGCGAGTATATGGATTTAATGCCCGTAACGATGGATCTGAAAGAAGAGCTGCTGGATCAGCTTGAGATACAGTCCGTTTTTACCATTCCGGGCACAAATATCTCGGTGGATGAAACCACTGTTGTTTCGTGGATAATAATGGCGGCATTAACCATTCTTGCAATTATCCTTACAAGGAATCTTAAAGTGAACGGCGAGCTTTCAAAGCGCCAGCAGCTTCTTGAGGTCTGTATGGATAAGATGATGACCTTCTTCCGCTCCGTACTGGGCGAAAAGGGCGAGAAATATATGCCTTGGCTCATGAGCACGGCAATTTTTATAGGCGCGTGCAACATGATTGGCATTTTGGGCTTTAAGCCGCCCACCAAAAGTATGCAGGATACTGCGGCAATGGCGCTCACAAGCATTCTGGTTGTGGAGATCGCCGGGATCCGCGAAAAAGGGCTTGGCAGGCATTTGAAATCCTTTGCAAAGCCCGTTGCAATCGTAACGCCGATAAATGTGCTGGAGATCGTGATTAAACCGCTCTCGCTTTGTATGCGTCTTTTCGGTAATGTGATCGGCGCGTTTATCATTATGGAACTCCTAAAGAGTATTATATTCTTTAAGATAGGCGTATCTCTTGCATTCAGTCTGTATTTTGATCTGTTTGACGGATTTTTGCAGGCGTATATATTTGTGTTCCTCACAGCTATGTATATAAACGAAGCTGTGGAAGATTAAAATAATATCGATTTAAGTTAAGTACAGAAAAGGAGAATCTATTATGGGAGTAGCAATCGGAGCCGGAATCGCAGTATTGGCAGGACTCGGAGCAGGTATAGGTATCGGTATCGCAACCGGTAAAGCGGTAGAGGGCATCGCGCGCCAGCCGGAGGCGGCAGGCGATATCAGAACTACCCTTATTCTGGGCTGCGCGCTTGCAGAGGCAACCGCTGTTTACGGCCTTGTAACAAGTATTCTTGTAATATTCATGGTTGATTGATTAAGTGTGAAAGGATAACAGTTAATGCTTAAATTTGACTGGAATATTCTCTTTACGCTTATAAACCTTGTTATATTTTATCTGCTGATGAAAAGGTTCCTTTTCAAGCCTATTTTAAAGGTTATGAATCAGCGTAAAGAGATGATAAATAAGCAGTTTGAAGAGGCGGACAGCGCAAAATCCGAAGCCGAGGAGCTTAAAAAGCAGTATGAAGTAAAGCTTCAGGGCGCTGACGATGAATCCCGGCGTATCCTTGCAGACGCCCGCGAAAACGCCAATGCGGAATATTCAAGGATCATGGACCGCGCGGAAGAGGACGTTGCCAAAATGAAGGCGGACGCGCAAAAGCAGATCAGCGCAGAAAGCCAAAAGGCAATGCTCAGCGCAAGAGAAAATATCGCCTCTCTTGCAATGCAGGCTGCGGAAAAGGTTGTAGGCGCTAATGTCAGCGAAGAACGGAACAGCGCTATATTTGATGAATTTCTGAAGGAAAGCAGTGAAGAAAATGATTCGTAAAATGGATGAATTAGTCAAAACGCTGCTTGCTTCGGAGGTCAGCGTTGCGGATATTGAAAAGGCGCAGGATCTGCTTAAAACAAAAGAGCTTTATCAGATCCTGATGAGCCCCACCGTGACCGTAGCGGAAAAGAAAAACGTTGTTGAGGAGATTTTTCCTTCCTCGGTATGCGAAGTGATAGAGGAACTGGCTGTTGACTGTAAGCTTGATGTTATGGAAGAGCTGAAAGAGGCCTTTATAGCCGCTGCGGACAGCAAAAACAAGGTTGCCCGCGCAAAGCTTTTCTGCGTAACGGAGCCTGACGAAAAGCAGCTCCGGGGTATCCGCGATTTCGTTGTGAAAGAGGAAAAAGCAGGCAGCGCGGAAATAGAGATCATAAAAGATGAAAGCCTGCTGGGCGGCTTCATTATTGAGGTTGGCAACAGGCAGTATGACCGAAGCCTCAGATCCAAGATCAAAGCCATAAAGGACAAGATCGTTGAAGAAGCAAAAAAGAGCCGGGAGGAAACGACCGGAGAGATCATATCCATACTCAGATCCGAAGTAAAGGATTATGAGTTTGAAGTTTCGGACGAGGAGATCGGCACCGTTATTTCAGTTGGCGACGGTATTGCGACCATACACGGCCTGGACCACGTTATGTATGGCGAGATCGTGCAGTTTGACAGCGGTATCAAGGGCATGGTGCAGGATATAAAGCGCAGCACGGTGGGTTGTATCCTTTTTGGGCTGGACAGTGAGATCCACGCCGGTTCCCGCGTGAAACGCACGCACAAAAAAGCCGGCGTTCCCGTTGGCGACGGGTTTATCGGCAGAGTCGTTAACGCGCTCTGCGAGCCTATCGACGGCAAGGGCGATATCCGTGCCGATGATTACAGAATGGTGGAAAACGCCGCTCCGTCTATTGTAGACAGAAAATCGGTCTCCGAGCCGCTTGAAACGGGTATTTTGGCTATCGATTCCATGTTCCCGATCGGCAGGGGCCAGCGTGAACTGATTATCGGTGACCGCCAGACGGGCAAGACCTCGATCGCCATAGACGCTATACTAAACCAAAAGGGCAAGGACTGCATCTGTATCTACAATGCGATCGGTCAAAAAACTTCTACCGTTGCAAAGCTCGTAAGCACGCTCCAGAAGCACGGCGCTATGGAGTATACGGCAGTTGTATGCTCCAACGCGGCGGATCCCGCGTCGCTGCAATACATTTCACCTTATGCGGCAACGGCGCTGGCGGAGTATTTTATGTACGGCGGCAAGGATGTGCTCATCGTTTATGACGATCTCAGTAAGCACGCCGTGGCATACCGCGCGCTTTCTCTGCTGCTGGAAAGATCTCCGGGCCGTGAAGCGTATCCCGGCGATGTTTTCTATCTCCATTCAAGGCTTCTTGAGCGTTCAAGCCGGCTTTCCGATGCGCTCGGCGGCGGCTCGATCACCGCTCTGCCCATTATAGAGACCCAGGCGGGCGATGTTTCCGCCTATATTCCCACAAATGTAATTTCCATTACGGACGGCCAGATCTTTCTGGAGAGCGATCTGTTCTTCAGCGGTCAGCGCCCTGCCGTAAACGTAGGTCTTTCCGTATCGCGTGTAGGCGGCGCGGCACAGACCAAGGCAATGAAAAAGGCGGCAGGCTCGCTTCGTGTGGATCTTGCGCAGTTCAGGGAAATGGAAGTGTTTACCCAGTTTTCTTCAGATCTGGACGAAGAAACAAAAGCCGGCCTCAGATACGGCAAGGGGCTTATGGAGCTGCTCAAGCAGCCGCTCGGCAACCCGATGTCGCTTGCGGATCAGGTCATAACGCTTGTGGGCGCTATAGGCAGAAAATTCGTTGATGTTCCCATTGATGATCTGAAAGCGTATCAGGCAAAGCTGCTTGCCTATTTTAACGAAAGCTGCTTTGATATCGTGAATGAGATACAGACGGGAAAAACGCTTACGGATGAGCTGAAGGACAGGATCCTTGCGGCAATAGACGATTTCGGGAAGGCGAATCATGGCTAACGCAAGAGAGATTTTAGGCAGAATGAAGTCTATCAAGGACACGATGAAGATCACAAATGCCATGTATATGGTGTCCTCCTCCAAACTGCAAAAGGCGCGCCGGGATCTAAAGAATACGGAGCCTTATTTCCATATGATACAGGACGGGCTTGCCAAGATACTGAATGTTGCGCCGGAAGCGGGAAATGATTATTTTGACGAGCGCCCGGAGCGTTCGGGAAACGACAGACGCAAGGGCTTTCTTGTTATTACTGCGGATAAGGGCCTTGCCGGCGCTTATAACCATAATATTATCAGGTCCACGGAGGAGAGCGCCGCAATGCAGGCGCAAAATATGCTTTTCATAGTAGGCCAGGTAGGCAGGCATTATTTTGAGAGAAAGAATATACCGATTGATATAAGCTTTAATTACACGGCGCAGAACCCAACGATGAACAGGGCAAGGCATATCGCCAAGATCTTGGTTGAGCTTTTTGAGGAAGAAAAGCTGGATGAAGTTTATGTCATATATACGAAGATGGTAAATTCCATGACGGTAGAGCCGGTCACAAAGAAACTGCTTCCGCTCAAGGAGGAGCATATCGAGATCCGCGATGAAAATAATTATTATGAAAACGCGGAATTTATGCCGGACGCGCAAACCGTCTTCAATAATATTGTGCCGGATTATGTGGCAGGCTTTATTTACGGCGCGCTTATAGAATCCTATTGCAGCGAGCATAATGCCAGAATGATGGCAATGGAAACGGCTACGGACGCCGCTTCCGAAATGCTAAAACAGCTCGGGGTTCAGTATAACAGGGCGCGTCAGGCGGCCATTACGCAGGAGATCACGGAGATCATTGCCGGCGCAAAGGCACAGAAAAAGAAGAATTAGGAGGAATCCTAAATTATGAATACAGGTAAAATCGTTCAGATCATGGGCCCGGTCGTTGACGTTCAGTTTGAGGGCGAGCTGCCCAAGTTAAAGGACGCGCTTGAGGTGACGGTAGACGGCAAAAAGCTTGTCATGGAGGTTGCCCAGCACATCGGTTCGGGCATGGTAAGGTGCATCATGCTTGCCGCTTCCGAAGGTCTTTATAAGGATCTTGAGGTCACGGCTACAGGCAGGTCCATCACCGTTCCCGTCGGCAGAAAATGCCTTGGCAGGCTCTTTAATGTTGTTGGTGAAACGATAGACGGGCTTGAGGATCTTAAGGATACCGAGCATTGGGAGATACACCGCCGTCCGCCCGGATTTGAGGAGCAGAGCGCAAGCGTAGAGATTCTGGAAACGGGTATCAAGGTCATAGACCTGCTCACGCCTTATGCAAAGGGCGGCAAGATAGGCCTTTTCGGCGGCGCCGGCGTAGGAAAGACCGTGCTTATCCAGGAGCTTATAACGAATATCGCAAATGAGCACGGCGGCTATTCCATATTTACAGGCGTCGGAGAGCGTTCAAGAGAGGGTAACGATCTTTGGAACGAAATGAAGGAATCCGGCGTTATCAATAAAACGGCGCTTGTTTTCGGCCAGATGAACGAACCGCCCGGCGCGCGTATGCGTGTTGCGGAAACAGGGCTTACCATGGCGGAATATTTCCGCGATGTGGAGCATCAGGATGTTTTGCTTTTCATAGATAATATATTCAGGTTTATTCAGGCAGGCTCAGAAGTTTCGTCGCTTCTCGGCAGAATGCCGTCCGCGGTTGGCTATCAGCCCACTTTGGCAACGGATGTCGGCGAGCTTCAGGAAAGGATCGCTTCTACCCAAAACGGCTCTATTACATCTGTTCAGGCTGTCTATGTTCCGGCGGACGATCTTACGGACCCGGCGCCTGCTACCACCTTTGCGCATCTTGACGCCACTACGGTGCTTTCAAGAAAAATTGCGGAAAAGGGTATCTACCCCGCTGTTGACCCGCTGGAGTCAAACAGCCGTAATCTGGAAGAGGACGTTGTGGGCGCAGAGCATTATGAAGTGGCAAGGCGTGTTCAGGAATACCTGCAAAAGTATAAGGAGCTTCAGGATATAATCGCCATACTCGGTATGGAAGAACTTTCCGAAGAAGATAAAACAACGGTTTACAGGGCAAGAAAAATAGAAAAATTCCTTTCCCAGCCCTTCCATGTTGCAGAGATGTTTACAGGTCTTAAGGGCGTTTACGTGCCCGTGGAGGAGACTGTTAAGGGCTTTAAAAAGATCATAGACGGCGAAGCGGACGATGTTCCGGAGCAGGCATTTTTTAATGCCGGCACGTTTGACGACGTTCTGAAAAAGGCAGAGGGTATGAAGTAATGGAGACCTTTAAGATCAAAATTGCCGCTTCAAACAAGGTGTTTTATGACGGAGAGGCGCAGAGCCTTACCGTGCCTTATATAGACGGCGGCACCGTAACCTTTTTGCCGCACCACTGCAATGCCGTAGTGCCGATAGACGCAGGCGAGATGAGGCTGAAAACGGCACAGGGAGAGGTAAAAGAAGCCTTTGTGAGCGACGGCTTTTTGGAATTCCTTTCCAACGAGGCAACCATGGTGTGCGTTTCCGTTGAATTGCCGGAGGAGATCGATAAAAGGCGCGCCGAGGAGGCGCTTGAGAGAGCCGAGGAGGAGCTGCGCCAGAAGATGAGCCAGTACGATTACTATATTACAAAAGCAAATCTCTCCCGCGCTATGGAAAGGATCAAAGTTAAAAACAGGCATCAGGTGTGATATTCGGGGGATCTCCGCTGTTGCGGACTTCCCCGTGATTTGTTTAAACAGTTTTAAAGTTTGCAAGTATTAAGGAGGGTTATATGCCGGTCAAGCTTATTGCGTGTGATCTGGACGGCACCCTGCTCGGTGCGGACCATATCACGGTTTCCGAAAGGAATAAAAAAGCGCTTTTGGAGGCGCACGAAAAAGGTGTGAAGATCGCTGTTGCAACAGGGCGTACGCTCTCCGTGATCTACGGCGTTATTGAGCAGCTGCCGTTTGTAGATTATGTTATCTATTCAAACGGCGCCGCAGTGCGCGATCTGAAGACAGCTAAAACCGTATATAAAGAATATATGCCGGAAAACGTTGCTGCCGATATTTTTTCGTTTTTGCTTCAATATCCGGTGTATTTTGAGTTTTATCACAACGGCGCCCAGCACTGCCAAAAAGGGTGCGAAAAATACTTTAAGGGTATGGATCTGCCGCGCGAGTTTCTGGAGGCTTATGCCGCTTCAACGGTTATGGACGACGATATCATGCCCTATACTCAAAAAGGCGTGGAAAAGATCAATCTTTTCTATTTTGAAAAAGAATACTATGATGAAATCAGAAATTATCTGTTTTCGTATGCGGGAATAGACTGCACCTCGCCTGTTGCCGGGGATATAGAGATGACGGCAAAGGGCGTTGATAAATCCCATGCGCTGGCGGGGCTTTGCAAAACGCTGGGCATAAAAAGCGGGGAAGTTATGGCGTTCGGCGACGCGGATAACGATCTCGGCATGCTTGAATTTGCCGGCTACGGCACGGCTATGGCAAATGCCGCCGATATCTGCAAGCAAAGAGCAAAATACACTACCCTTTCCAATGAAGAAGACGGCGTTGCCGTTGCCGTTGAAAAATATGCGCTTGGCAAAAAGCCGCGGCTTCTTGTTTCCGCCTGCCTGCTTGGCGAAAACTGCAAATACAACGGCGGCAACAATCAGAATGACGCCGTTACAGATCTCAAAAATGATTTTAAGATCGTTGCAGTGTGCCCGGAATGCTTTGGCGGGCTGCCGATCCCGCGCGTGCCGAGCGAGATCATAAACGGCAGGGCGGTTTCAAAAAACGGAGAGGATCTGCATGCCCAATTTGAAAAGGGCGCAAGGAAAACGCTTTATATAGCGGAGGAGAGCGGTGCGAAATATGCCGTGCTCAAAGAGCGTAGCCCCTCCTGCGGCAAGGACGTTATCTATGACGGCAGCTTTACGGGCGCGCTTACCGAGGGCAACGGCATAACGGCAGATCTGCTTATCAAAAGCGGTATCCGCGTTTTCGGTGAGAGCGAGATAAAGAAACTGCTTGACGAAGCCGAGATATAAATATATAATTGTTTTATAGTTGATTACATTCATATGCTGTTTATATGCGAGGGTATACAATGAAAAAAACAAAGCTTTTATCCGTCGTTTTGCTTCTTGCGGCGGTCATATCACTTGCTTTTTCCGGCTGTTCGGATTATGATCCGAACGCAACCGTAGATCAAGCGCTCATTAAAGATGCGGCGGCGGTAAATCTTATCAAAAGCTATTCCACGCAGGAATTGGGGCTGGACGGCGATTGGGAGGATTACGGTTTTGAGGGCTATATGCAGGACCCTTATAATATTGAAAGCGGCAGATATAAAGGCAATTATTTTGAAGTGCGAATCGGTAATAAGATAGAAAATGAGGACGGCACTTTGAATTTTGATATTGCCGGTTATTACCTTATCCGTTTTGACGGCGGATTGATCCTCAGATATGAGCCGGGCAGCGAGGAATATACCGTTATTGACGAACCGGATACTTCTGCTCTCACAACGGCTCAGTAGATAAGGCTTTTTATGAAAGAGTGCAACGGCGCCTCGCAGGCGTTTTCTGCACTCTTTTTTATTTTTGCTAATTTGCTGTCAGATTTATTAAAAAACGGCGTGGTTACGGCGTTTTCGGGCTAAAATGCTGTTGAAAAGAAATTGGTTTTATGCTAAAATGTGTGAAAGGAGTGTGGAGTATGAAGATGGTTCCTTTCAGATCCGGAATTCACCCTTTTGAGGGCAAAAAATATTCCGAAAACAAAGAAACTGTAAGAATAGAAGCGGCGCCGCTCATGGTGTTTCCGATGAGCCAGCATATCGGCGCGCCCGCCGTGCCCGTTGTTAAGATAGGGGACAGGGTCTTAAAAGGCAGCCTGCTCGGCAAAGCGCCGTCCGCTGTGTCCAGCCCCGTGTATTCCTCCGTTTCCGGCAAGGTAAAGGCGGTGGAGGAAAGGCAGAACCCGAACGGCAGCGTTTCACAGTGTGTGGTTGTGGAAAATGATTTTGAACAGGCGTGCGCCGAGGGCTACGGCGAGGTGCGGGATCAGAATATGCTCTCTGCCGAAGAGATCGCCGGTATCATTGCGGATTCCGGCATTGTGGGCATGGGCGGCGCAGGCTTTCCAACCGGCGTTAAGCTTACACCCAAAAATGCGGAAAATATCGATTATTTGATCCTTAACGGTGCGGAGTGCGAACCGTATCTTACCTCAGATTACCGCCTTATGGTGGAACGCGCGGGAAATATAATCACGGGTGCCGCCATTGCGTTGCGCCTTTTAAAAAATGCAAAATGTATCGTTGCTATAGAAGATAACAAGCCCCGCGCAGTGGACGCTTTCCGTGCGCAGTGCGCCGGGCTTGAAAAAATAAGCGTTATGCCCCTTAAAACAAAATATCCCCAGGGCGGCGAGCGCAGGCTTATCGCAAGTGTGACGGGCAGAAAGATCAATTCGCATATGCTGCCGGCGGACGCAGGCGTGATCGTGCTGAATGTTGCCACCGCGTTTGCGATTTATGAGGCGGTTTGTGAAAGCAAGCCGCTGATACACAGGATCGTCACATTAACGGGCGCCGGCATGAATTTGCCCTGTAACGCAGATGTTTTGCTGGGCACGCCAGTCTCGTTCCTGGTTGAAAAATGCGGCGGCTTAAAAGAGGATACGCGCAAGGTCATTTGCGGCGGCCCGATGATGGGTACGGCGCTTGCAGAGCTTGATTATCCGGTAACCAAAACATTTTCATCTGTGCTTGCCCTCACGAAAGATGATGTGGAAGCCATGAAGACAACTGCCTGTATCCGCTGCGGAAGGTGCGTGGGCGTATGCCCGGAAGAGCTTGTGCCCCAGCTTATGGCGCATGCCGTAAAGGCGCAGGATCTTGAACGCTTTGAAGCCATCGGCGGCCTTGAGTGTATAGAGTGCGGCTGCTGCACATATGTTTGCCCTGCCAAACGGCCGCTTACGCAGACTTTCAAGCTTGCCAAGGCGGAGATCAGAGCGGCAAAGGCAAATGCCGCAAAGGGAGGAAATCAGTGATGTATAATGTTTCCGTTTCCCCTCATATAAGGGATAAGAGTTCAACAAGAAAAATCATGATAGATGTGTGTATCGCGCTGGTACCCACGCTTGCTTTCGGCGTCTGGCATTTCGGCGTGAACGCGCTTATCGTTATCATTTCTTCTGTTTTAAGCTGCGTTGTCAGCGAAGCGGTGTTTGAGCTTATCGTAAAAAAGCCCATAACCGTTTTTGATTTCAGCGCCGTGGTAACGGGGCTTATTCTGGCGCTCAATATGCCGCCGGATATAGCATGGTGGGTGCCTGCTGTAGGCGGCGTTTTCGCCATCGTTATCGTTAAGATGCTCTTTGGCGGGATCGGGCAGAATATCATGAACCCGGCGCTTGCCGCGCGCTGTTTTCTGCTGATTTCCTTCGCTTCAAGGATGACGGATTTTTCCGTGGACGGCGTTTCCTCGGCAACACCGCTTGCCGTTCTGAAAACCGGCGGCAGTATAGATCTGCTGGATGCGTTTTTGGGCTTTAAATCCGGCTGTATCGGTGAAGTATCCGTGCTTGCCATACTGATCGGCGCGGCATATCTGCTCATCAAAAAGGTCATTTCCATAAGGATTCCTGCCGTTTACATACTTTCAACCGCGCTGTTTATCTTTATTTTCAGCCTTGCAACAAACGGTATGCCCACATGGCAGTTCATGGTGGGCGAGCTGCTTTCCGGCGGGCTTATGGCAGGCGCGTTCTTTATGGCAACGGATTACACAACAAGCCCCATCACAAAATGGGGGCAGGTCATATATGCCGCAGTGATCGGCTTTTTAACGGCTGTTTTTCGTATACTCGGTTCAAGCGCAGAGGGCGTTTCCTACGCCATTATCATCAGCAATCTGCTTGTGCCGGTGATCGAAAAGGTAACGGTTCCCAGGCCTTTCGGCGTTAAGAAAAAAGAAAAGAAGGGGGCGTAAGCAATGGCAAAGTCTAAATCTTCTTTTATTAAAAACTGTGTTGCCCTGCTTGTAATAACCCTTGTTGCGGGGCTTGCGCTCTCTGCTGTTAACGAGATTACCAAAGCGCCTATAGCCAAGGCGGAGGAACAGGCAAGGCTGGAAGCGTATCAGACCGTTTATCCGGGGGTGGAGCTTGAAACGCCCGCAGATATAGATACTATGCTGGAGGGCGCGCAGGCGGCAGTTGAGGCGGCAGGCCTTTCCGGATGCACCGTAAGCGATATCCTCTATGCCAACGGCGAAAACGACGAACGGGTAGGCTATATCATTGCCGCCGTTTCACCGAACGGCTACGGCGGGGACGTCTCCGTTGCCATCGGCATAGAAGCGGCTTCAGATACCATCACGGGCTTTTCTGTGCTTTCAAACAGCGAAACGGCCGGCCTCGGCGCACGCTGCACGGAGGATGCGTTTACCTCTCAGTTTGCGGGCAAGGAAGCAACTTCCATTGAATATGTAAAGGGCGGCGGCGCAGCCGGCAATCAGATAGACGCGATAAGCGGCGCAACGGTCACAACAAACGCCGTAACGGAGGCCGTGAACAGCGCGCTTGCCGTATATAACAGCTTGTTAAAGGAGGGCGTTTGATATGAACCCTATCGTTGAAAGATTAAAAAACGGTATCATAACCGAAAACCCCACCTTTGTGCTGATGCTGGGCATGTGCCCCACGCTTGCCGTTACCACCTCTGCGGTGAACGGCATCGGAATGGGGCTTGCCACCACTGTTGTTCTGGTCATGAGCAATCTTATGATCTCCGCTCTTAGAAAAGTCATTCCGAACGGCGTAAGAATGCCCGCATATATCGTTGTCGTGGCGTCTTTTGTAACGGTTGTTGAGCTGTTGCTCCACGCTTATGTCAAATCCGTTTATGACGCACTCGGGCTTTATATCCCGCTTATCGTTGTAAACTGTATCATCCTCGGCAGGGCGGAAAGCTATGCCGCAAAAAACAAGGTCATACCGTCTGTGTTCGACGGCATCGGTATGGGCCTCGGCTTTACGATAGGCCTTGTTGCTATCGGCGCAATAAGAGAGATCATCGGCGCCGGCACGTGCTTTGGGTTTCAGATCCTGCCGGAAAGTTATGAGGGCGTTTCCATATTTATACTTGCGCCCGGTGCGTTTCTTGTGCTTGCATTCCTGTGCGCGCTTCAAAACAAACTCGGCGCAAAGGGTGCAAACCGCCATGTTAAAGATGAATGCGTCGGCGATTGCATGCACTGTTCCCTTTCCTGCAACGGTAAAAAGGAGGGCGATGCATAATGTTTAAAACACTGTTTCTTGTTGTTCTGACCACTGCCCTTATTAACAATGTTGTTTTAAGCCAGTTCCTTGGTATATGCTCGTTTATCGGCGTTTCAAAAAACATCAAAACGGCTGCCGGTATGGGCGGCGCGGTCATATTTGTTATCACCATCGCAAGCGCCGTTACGAACCTGCTCTATACGGGCGTTATCCAAAAGCTCGGTCTGGAATACCTGAACACCATCATCTTCATTTTGGTCATAGCGGCGCTCGTTCAGTTTATAGAGCTGTTCCTTAAAAAATATGTGCCAAAGCTCTATCAGGCGCTGGGTATCTATCTTCCGCTAATCACAACAAACTGCGCTGTGCTCGGCGTTGCGCTCACCAATGTGCAGGATGGCAATGATTTCATAACCTCTGTTGTAACGGGCTTCGGCACGGCGCTCGGCTACGCCGTTGCAATCATAATCCTTGCCGGTATTCGTGAAAAAACGGAGAGCAACGATATACCTAAGGCGTTCAAGGGCACACCGGCGGTCTTGCTGACCTCCTGCCTTATGGCGATCGCCTTTTACGGCTTCAGCTCGCTTGCATAGGGAGGTGGCGCGTTTATGGATATGAATAATATAATCATTGCAACCGTTGTGGTGGCGGTGGTAGGCGTTGCCATTGCCGTCCTTTTAAGCATAGCGGAAAAGCTTTTCCACGTTGAGGTTGACGAGCGGGAGGAGCAGGTGCGCGAATGCCTTGCCGGCAACAACTGCGGCGCCTGCGGCTATGCCGGGTGCGACGCGCTTGCCAAAGCCATCGTAAACGGCGAAGCTCCCGTTACTGCCTGCACGGTAGCCGGGCAGGCGGGCGCAGATAAGATCGCCGCTATTATGGGTGTTGAGGCAGGCAAAATGGAAAGGCAGGTAGCCTTTGTGCGCTGCTCCGGCACCACGGATCTCAGAAACAAAAAGTTTGATTATTACGGCACAAAGACCTGCACCGCCGTTAAATTTGCGCTTGGGCGCGGCGACATGTCCTGCGCATACGGCTGTATGGGCTACGGCAGCTGCGTTGCCGTGTGTGACAGCAAAGCCATACGCATCATCAACGGCAAAGCGGTTGTTGAACCTGAGCTTTGCATTGCCTGCGGCAAATGCGTTAAGGAATGCCCGCAGAATTTGATTGAGATCGTTCCTGCCGACTCCGTTTACCGCGTGCAGTGCTTAAATAAGCAAAAGGGCAAGGCGGTGCGCGTAAACTGCCAGGCAGGCTGTATCGGCTGCGGTCTGTGTGAAAGAAACTGCCCGGAGGGCGCGATCAAGGTTACGGATAATATCGCAAAGATAGATTATACAAAATGCGTTGCCTGCGGCGTGTGCGCCGAAAAGTGCCCGTCAAAGGTCATCAGAAAATATAATTAAGACATACGGAAAAAGGGGGTGAGCAGTTATGAAAAAGTTTGTATCCATGCTGCTCGCCCTTGTTTTGCTTTTTTCGCTTTCCGCCTGCTCGCAGAGCGCGGAACAGTCCTATTCCCGGGATTTTCTTGATCTTTTCGACACGGCTTCCACGATAACGGCGGTCGATTCCTCACAGCAGGCTTTTGACGCGCATTACGAAACCGTTTATAACGAGCTTGCAACGTATTCTCGGCTTTATGACATTTATAATTCCTACGGAGATCTTGTAAATCTTAAATATATCAACGAAAACGCCGCGGCTGCCCCCGTAAAGGCGGGTGAAAAGATCATAGATCTTCTGCTTTGGGGCAAGGAAGCTTATGAGATCAGCGGCGGCAGGGTGAATATTGCCATGGGCGCGGTGCTCTCCGTTTGGCATGAGGCGCGTGAATACGGTATTGAAAACCCGGATTCGGCTTATCTGCCGGATATGCAAACGCTTTCGGAAAAAGCGCAGCATACGGATATAAATGATCTTGTCATAGACGAGGAAGCTTCCACCGTCTATTTTGCAGACCCTGAACTGCGCATAGACGCGGGCGCCGTGGCAAAGGGCTATATCTGCGACAGAATTTGCGAATTCATTACGGAAAACGGCATATGGGATTCTGCACTTATCAATCTCGGCGGCAATGTGAAAACGCTTGGCTATAAGGACGAAAGCGGCACGCCGTTTAGCATAGGCATAGAAGATCCGCAGGGCGGATATATCGCCGTTGTGAACGCTGCAAACGGGCTGAGCGTTGTAACAAGCGGCTCTTACCAGCGTTATTACACCGTAAACGGTGTGGATTACTGCCATATCATAGATCCCGAAACGCTTATGCCGGCGCGCGGCAATCTGAGCACAAGCATTCTTTGTGAATCCTCCGCCCTTGCGGATGTGCTTTCCACAATGCTGTTTATGATGGACAGCGGGCAGGCGCTTGCGCTTATAGAGGAAACGGACGGCTGTGAGGCGGTCATCAAGGATGAAAGCGGCAATGTGTATTCTTCTTCCGGGTTTGGGGAATTTGTCAATGAGAGCTAAATTTTTGAAAAAAGGGGATATCATCGCCGCCGCCGTTATCCTCGGCACCTGTGCCGTGCTGTTTCTTGCGCTTTATGTGTTTAACAATGGTACGGGCGCGTATGTGCAGATCGAGCAAAACGGCGCGGTCATTGCCACGCTGCCGCTTGATACGGATGCTGTATACAATATTGAAACGAGCGGAAAGATCACGAATACGGTTGAGATCAAGAACGGTGAGGCGCGCATGTCTTATGCCGATTGCCCGGATCAGATCTGTGCAAATCATTCTCCCGTCAGCCGAAACGGCGAAAGCATCATCTGCCTGCCGAACGAGGTCATTGTCACGGTAATGGGCGCAGACGGCAATGAACGTGAGATAGACGGGGTGGCGCGATGAAGAATATCTCTAAAAAGACCGCGTTTTTTGCGCTTTTCGTTGCGCTCGCCTTTGTTTTTTCCTATCTTGAAAGTCTGATCCCGTTTAACTTCGGCATCCCGGGGATCAAATTGGGGCTTGCAAATCTGGTCATAGTCACCGCCCTGTATACGGTGGGCGAAAAGCAGACGTTTGCCGTGTCCGTAATCAGAATTCTGCTTGCAGGGCTGACTTTCGGCGGTGTGTTTTCCCTTGTTTACAGTCTTGCGGGCGGCATTCTTTCCTATTGTGCCATGCTGCTTGCCAAAAGGTGTAAAGCGCTTTCCGTAACGGGTGTATCTCTGATCGGCGGCGCAACGCATAATATCGGGCAGATTGCCGCCGCAGCAGTGGTTATGGAAACGTACAGGATCGTCTATTATCTGCCCGTGCTGCTGCTTACCGGTGCTGTTACAGGTGCGGTCATCGGCATTGTAAGCACATTGATAATCAACAGGTTAAAGCAGGTGATCAAATGATAATAAAACCATATAACGGCAAAATGCCGGATATAAAAAACGCCGCGTTTATAGCGGATAATGCCGTCATAATCGGCGATGTCACGCTTAAAAAAGGCAGCTCCGTGTGGTACGGCGCCGTCTTAAGGGCAGACAGCGCCAAAATAACCATAGGCGAGTTTTCAAACGTGCAGGATAACTGCACCGTCCACTGCTCCACGGGCTTTCCCACAGAGATAGGGGATCATGTAACGATCGGCCATAACGCCGTGATCCACGGCTGTAAGATAGAAGAGAACTGCCTGATCGGTATGCACGCCACCGTTATGAACGGCGCGCATATCGGCGCGGATTCGATCGTGGGCGCCGGCGCGCTCGTAACGGAAAACAAGGAGTTTGAGCCGGGCACACTGCTCATTGGCGTTCCCGCAAAGGCAAAGGCTCAGCTTGGCAACGATGCCGCCGCGCAGAACGCGGAAAACGCGCGCCACTATTATGAAACGGCAGCCGAATATAAAAAAGAGCAGGCAAAGCCGCCCGCCCCAAAACAGATATAAGGAATTCAAGGATAAATATAAAGATTTTTCCGCGCTGTTCCTGAACAGTGCTGTTTATTTAGGAAAAAAATACTGCTCCGCTTTGGGCGGAGCAGTCAGCGTGTAGAAAAAGGTGTAAATTTAGAATAAAGGGCAGTCCTACACGCTGAGTAGACTTCGAGAAATCGAGCTTAATTTATTTTTTCAAAATCCGACGCCGGGTGTTTGCATATGGGGCAGATGAAATCCGCCGGCAATTCGTCGCCCGCGTATTCATAGCCGCAAACCTTGCAGCGCCACACGGTTTTATCCGTTTTCTTTTCCTGCGGCTTGGGCTTTATATTGCTGTGGTAGTAAGCATAGGTTGCAGACGGTGCCTCTGAAAGTATTTTCGCGTCCTCAACAAGGGCAATGAACATCGTGTGTGTTTCCTCATCTATCTCATTTTCCACCCTTGCGGAGATATAGGCGTTTGTACCGCGGGTGATATAGGCAACGCCGTTTTCAGCACGTTTGAAATCGGCAAAGCCGCTGAATTTATCTGTGTTAAAACCGCTCTGAAAACCGAAATGCTTAAATAATTCAAAATCAGCCGTCTCCGCCAGAACCGAAACATTGAAAACGCCGGTGTTTTTGATCATATCATGCGTTTTGCTGTTTTTGTTGATCGTAACGGTGATCCGGTTCGGCGAGTCCGTGATCTGCCCGGCGGTGTTGACGATGCAGCCGTTGTCGCAGTCGTTTTCATGCGCGGTAATGACAAATAGTCCGTACGTTAGTTTAAACAGTGCATGAATATCCATATCATTCGCTCTCCTTTTTTACTATTTTGCCCATAATTTTAGAAGTATTATGCTTAAATGTAAATTTTTCGGGAAACATAATTAAAAAGAAAAAGGGAGCGTTTTTATGGAACCTAAATTTTACTATTGTGAAACGTGTAAAAACATCATTACCAAAATTGAGGATAAAAATATGCCCGTGGTCTGCTGCGGGCATAATATGAAGCTTATGGAGCCGTGCACATCTGACGGCGCCTCCGAAAAGCATGTGCCTGTCATTGAGCAAAACGGCAGTAAAATTACCGTTAAGGTGGGCGAGGCGGAACACCCGATGACCAAGGAACACCTTATATCCTGGATCGTGCTGAGCACGGATAAAGGCTGGCAGCTCAAGTATCTTTCTCACGAGGATAAGCCGCACGCCGTCTTTTATATCGCGGAAAATGAAACACCGGTCTCTGCGGTGGCATACTGTAATGTGCACGAATTGTGGAAAGCAAAGTTATAAATCAAAAGAGGGCAATTAACGCCCTCTTTTTTTATATCAGTTAAACATATTTATCATGGAATTTTTGTGCATTTCTTCCAAAATCATTTTGCTTGCGTTTTCAACAAAATCATCAAAATCCCGCTTATTTGTATAGACAAATGCAACATTTTCAGGTTTCTTATTTTTATAAAAGCGCATAATGAATTTCATCTGCTTTCCGATTTCTCCGTGTTTATAGATGGACGGATAATCCTCTTTAAACGCCCTGTATTTTTTGAAATCTTCAAACGCCGGGCTCTTGTTTTTTGCAAAAAATTGATAGTCGGCGTCATACCATTCTCTTTTTACAAGCTTGAAAAGTCCCGGATTCTCCCTGTATAACCCGAATTTTTCCTCGATCGGAAGACTGATCAGGCTGCTGAAAAGACAGTCTGTAAGCAAGAAAGATAAATCCGAAATTGCCTAAAACGAACTGCTTTCGGCATCTTTCCGATTTTCGCTCTTGCAAGGCGTCAGCCTGGCTTCGTGCTCAAAACGAAAATCTGCACGAAATCAGTATCGTTTTAGGTCTGCGATTTTTTATGGTGCGGATTTTTCGTCAGGCAAGGCACAAAACGCAGTTAATCCTTTCGGATTAACGAGTATTTTAACATAGCATGAGGGAAAATCCGCCCGTAAAAAACGGTTTAGGTTTTATCTCTCTTGCTTAAGCAGATGTGCATAATATCCCGCAAAAAACGATCTTTTTTTGAGGTCGTTTTCATTTTTTATGCAGTTTTCAAAAATATAATTATAATCGCAGTCCTTTTTGTTCCACATTTTTGCCAGGTGTGTGATCTCGGTGGGCGGGTCATATCCGCCCGCAACACGTCTGCCGCAGTCCGGCGCAATACTGCCGATTATAAAATATTCACGGCCTATCTTTTTTAAGTGCTTCAGGAGCTCGTCCGCTATCCTGAAATGTATGCCCCAAGTTGCCATATTGTGTTTGATTCCGCTCCCTTAAATGATCTGCCACGGCTTCCGATTTTTGTATTCGCAGTAGCCGTGGCGCTGCTTGAATTTCGGCAGCACCTTATACGGCAGCAGATCGTGTTCGGAAAGCACCTGCGTGCTGTAATCTTTGGGGCAGTTTTCGTAAACGGTCACGATCCGTGCCCCGTGGTTCCAGCCGTAACTGTAGTATCCTGCTGCAGGTACGGCGCAAAGATCAATGCCGTCTGTTCTGCCAAGATAATCGTTCGTATGGTCGTGCCCGAAAAAGGCGCAGATGATGTCGCCCTGTTTTTTCCATAACTCAAACTGGTTGTGCCGGGTGTTGGAACAGCAGGGCGCTTCCCTGAATTTTCCCTGCCGATTTTTATATCCTTTGTAAAAACCTTTAAACAGTTTTGAACCGCCGGTAACCGCGCCGGGTATGTAAAACGGATAACGTTTCATAAGGCGGTAGACCTCCGGCACCGGTATGTGCTGAAATAAAAAGGAGGGTACCGGCACACCGCCGTTTTGCATTTTCAGTTCATTTGATCTTTTGATATACCATTCATTTTGGTCCGGTTTAGCAAAGCCGTAGCCGCCGTTATCGTCATAGGTGCCGGAATCCACAAGCCAAAGATTGAACGCTGTTTTGCTGCTGTCGGAGCTCAAGACAAGCAGGTTGTAAGTCCCCACACCCGATTGCGGTTCTCCTTTTACGGTAAGGCACAGCGGGCATTTCCTAAATTCCTCAAGTATAAATTCCTTCGCCTGCTTTTCCGTAAAGCCGCATTTGTGCATAAGCCCCTCATGGTCATGATTGCCGAAAACCAGCGCAAAGGGTATGTTTTTTTCACTGATAGGCTCCAAAAGCTTATGAACGGCTTTTTGTGTGCGCGCAGGTGTAACGCCGTCAAAATTACCGGCAGTATTGTCGCCAAGCAAAACGATCAGATCCGGTGCTGTTCTTTCAATCGCGTATTTTATAATGTCTGTTGTTTCTTTCTGCGGCTCGTCCGTATCCTGCGCATCCGCTATGAGCAGGATTTTGAATTCGCCGTTCTTGTTAAATCTCAGTTCCATATCTTTTATGCGGCGCGCCTTTTATTGCAGTCTGCAGGCAGGTGCCGCCCCTCTCCGGACTCCATTTTATCCTAATCTTTTTGTAAAATCAACCGAATTTCATGGTATTCGTCTTTAATTCCCTGTGTTTTATTGACTACTTCTTATTTTTATATTATAATTAATTATTATATTATTTAGTATAATTATGCAGCTTTGTGAATGCGGATGAGGATATGTTAAAATTAATGTATATTACAAACGATCCCGATACCGCCGTGATCGCTCAAAACGCGGGGGTAAACAGGATCTTCGTTGACATGGAATATATCGGTAAGGAGCAGCGCCAGATGGGGCTCAATACCGTTAAAAATCACCATACGCTGGCGGACGTTAAGGCGCTTAGAAACGTGCTTACCGGCGCGCAGCTTCTTGTTCGTGTGAATTCTTTGCATAACGGGTCGGAAAATGAGATAAAAAGCGCAGTTGAAGCGGGGGCGGATATCGTTATGCTGCCTATGTGGAAAACGGCGCAGGAAGTGGAGCGCTTTGCCCGCCTTGCCGGGGACTGCGTAAAAAAAATGCTTCTGCTTGAAACTAAGGAAGCCGCGTCTTGCCTTGAAAGCGTGCTTGAACTCGGCTGTGTTGATGAGATACATATCGGCCTGAACGATCTTCGCATAAGTATGGGAAAAAGTTTTATTTTTGAATCCCTTGCAGACGGCACGGTGGATAAAATCACTTCAAATATCAGGGATCACGGGATCCCTTTCGGTTTCGGCGGCTTCGGTATGCCGGGAGAGGGATTGCTCCCCGCAGATCTCATTATGGGCGAGCATTACCGGCTCGGTTCCTCCATGGCGATACTTTCCAGATCGTTTTGCGATAAAGATTCGTTCCGTGATCCGGATGCTGTCAGGGCAAGATTTGATCTCGGTATGAAAAAGATAAGGGATTACGAGTGCTTTTTGAGCGCGCAAAACGAAGATTTCTTTCGTAAAAATCATAATGCTGTTCAAAATAGGGTAAAAGAAATCCTTAACGGTGATGCTCATGTATAAATATTTTAAACGCTTCTGTGATTTTACCGTATCGTTATTGGGGCTGATTATTCTTTCCCCGCTGCTGCTGGTCGTTGCTTTGGCAATCAAGCTGGAATCAAAAGGCCCTGTTATTTTCAAGCAGGAAAGGCTGGGATTCGGCGGCAAGGTGTTTTGGATCTATAAATTCCGCTCCATGTGTGTGGGCGCCGAGCATACCGGCACGGGGCAGTATTCGTTTGCAGGTGATCCGCGCGTCACAAAGGTAGGCAAATTCCTTCGCGCAACCAGTATAGACGAGCTGCCGCAGCTCATAAACGTGTTAAAGGGGGAGATGTCGATCGTAGGTTTTCGCCCCCCGCTTACATACCACCCGTGGCCCATTGAGGAATACACCCCATATCAAAAGCGTATGTTTCTTGTTAAACCCGGCATAACCGGCTGGGCGCAGGTGAACGGAAGAAAAGACGTTGAGTGGCATGACCGTATCCGGCTCAACGTGTATTATGTGGATAATATTTCGCTTTGGCTGGATATAAAGATCATTTTTCTGACGGTCATCAATGTTTTGAAAAATAAAGATAATGTAAATACAAAAGCAACAGTTGAATTTGAAACTGCCGAAGATGAAACGATAAAAAATTAGGAGTATTAAATGAAAATCCTTTTTGTTGCCACGGTAAGAAGCCATATCGGGCAGTTCCATATGCCGTTTATCAGGGAACTGAAAGAGCGCGGCTTTACGGTTGACGCGGCGTACAAAGACAATTCCGCAGATAAACCGGGGCTAGATCTTTCCGATATAGATCATGTTTATGAAGTGCCTTTTTCAAGAAGCCCTTATTCTTTTTCCAATATCAAGGCATATTTTGCGCTCAAAAAAATCATAGAAAACGGTGATTATGACGCCGTTCACTGCCATACCCCGATGGGCGCCGTGGTAACCAGGCTTGCCGCTAAGGGTATGCGTAAAAAAGGGCTTAGGGTAATTTATACGGCGCACGGCTTTCATTTCTATAAGGGCGCTTCAAAAAAGAACTGGCTGCTGTTTTATCATGTTGAAAAATATCTTTCAAAATTTACGGACGCGCTCATTACTATAAATGAAGAGGATTACACCTGCGCAAAAACAAACGGCTTTAAAGCGGGCAGATTGTATAAGATACACGGCGTAGGGGTGGACATCGGCAGATTCCGTCCGCTGCCCGCGCAGGAAAAGCGGATACTAAGAGAATCTTTCGGCTTTTCTGATAGTGATTTTCTGATGATCTACCCCGCGGATTTCTGCCACAGAAAAAATCAAAATATGCTGTTAAAAGCTTTTGCCGATATCCACAAAAAATATCCTTTTACACGGCTTTTGCTTTGCGGGCAGGATACTGCGTCTGCCGAAATAAAAGCGCTTGCCCGTTCGCTCGGTGCGGATGACGGCGCTTTGTACCTCGGATACAGGCGCGATATCAACAAGCTTGTGGGAATGTGCGATGTTTCCGTTTCTTCAAGCCGCCAGGAGGGGCTGCCGGTCAATATTATTGAGGCTATGGCAATGGGCAACGCCGTTGTTGCAACCGATGTTCGCGGTAACAATGATCTTGTCCGCAACGGGGAAAACGGATTCCTCGTTGCGTCAGATGATCCGAAACAGATGGCGCAAGGGCTTTCAACACTTATTGAAAACAGTGACCTGCTTCAAAAGTTCGGGCAGAACAGCCTAAATGCCGTTAAGGAATATTCCGTCGAAAACGTGAACAGGGAACTGTTGGGAATATATAAAGAGCAGGGCTTGTTATGAGAGTTTTACATATGATACCGGATATCGGTATTTCAAACGGCGTTATGAGCGTGATACTCAATTATTTCAAGGCCATGCCGCCGGATATCAAATTTGACGTCTGTTATTTTGCAGAAAAAAAAGAAACAAGGCAGGCGGATATTGAAGCGCTGGGCGGCAGAGTGTTTAAGATTCCTGCGCCGTCACCGAAGAGCCTGCTGAGGGGAAGCATGCGCCGTTTCTTTGCCGCGCATAAGGGCGAATGGCAGGCGCTGCATATTCATGCACCGCATTTTGCCGTCTTTATGGCGCCGCAGGCAAAGCGCGCCGGTATTCAAAAAATATGCTGCCACTGCCATTCAGGCAGTTATTCCCTGAGCGGCAATCAGCTCAGAAATAAAATATTAAGCCTTTATTCCAAATATTTTATAAAAACAAAATTTGCCTGCGGAGCAGATGCCGGCAGAGTCTGGTACGGAAATACCGAATTTACGGTGCTGAATAACGCCATAGACTGCAAGGCGTATGCGTTTAACGCTCAAATCAGAGACGAGGTAAGGCAAAAGCTGGGGCTTGCCGGGTCCTTCGTTGTCGGGCACATAGGCAAAACGGACGTTGTGCAGAAAAATCATCCGTTTTTGATAAAGGTCTTTGCTAAGATCAAAGAAAAAGATAAAACGGCAAAGCTGCTTTTAATCGGCGCGCAGAAAACGCTGGAGCTGGATTCGCTTTGCAAACAGCTCGGCGTTGCGGACAGCGTTTTTTTCCTCGGCAACAGAAAAGATGTTGCGCAGCTGCTGTGGGCGTGCGATGTGTTTTTGTTCCCGTCCACCAACGAGGGCCTGCCGGTGTCACTGATTGAGGCGCAGGCGGCAGGATTGCCGATCGTGATGTCCGATTCTGTAACGGACGAGCTTTGCGTGTGTAAAGATATTGTAAGGGTCAAGCTTTCAGATCCTGAGGAAGAGTGGGCACAAAAAGCTCTGCGATTTAAAAACTGCGAAAGAAAGAATAATTACGAAATCATGAGATCTGCAGGCTGGGATATTTATAATTGTGCAGAAAGATTGACCGCGTATTATAAACAGGGTATTTGATTTAAAGAGGACCTCTATGAATAAATATGTTTTGATTTCTGCGTATTTCGGAAATCTTCCTGAAAACTTTGATTTATGGCTCAAAAGTGCTTCACGTAACACCTGCGTGGATTTTTTACTTGTCAGCGACGCAGATCCTTTACAATTTAACGCAATACCCGATAACGTAAAATTCCTGAGTATGACATTCAGTGAATTGAAAACGTTGTTTCAAAGCAAGTTTGAATTTGAGATCTTTCTTGATAAGCCTTATAAATTATGTGATTATAAACCGGCATACGGCTATATTTTTCAAGATCATATCTCAGATTATGAATATTGGGGGCATATCGACCTTGATACGATATTGGGCGATCTTACCAAGTTTCTCCCGACAGAAGATTATGATAAAATCTATGTTTACGGCCATATGTGCCTTTATAAAAACACCGCGGAAAATAATTCCCGCTTTATGCTTGACGGCGGCATGGATTACAGACATGTGTTTACTACTGATTTTAATATGATATTTGATGAACTTCCCGGAATGTATAAAAAGTTCAGATTATTAGACATTCCGCAATATACCTCTAATGATTTTGCGGATATTGCCAGGCGGCGGCTGAATTTTACGCTTAACGAAAAGCTTTGCAGAAAAAATTATAAGTATCAGATCTTTTATTATGAAAACGGCGGCGTTTTCCGCGATTATTACGAAAACGGTAAAATCAATACAGACGAGTTTAATTATATACATTTTTCAAACCGGAATATTCCCGACAAAACAAACGGCTCGGAAAACTATTATATTACACGATTCGGATTTTTAGCCAAGAACTCGGATACGACGCTCGACATCATTAAAAAGCTTAACGGCCCAACCCCAATTCAAAATATCTATTATTATATAAAAGTTCAGATTATCAGGCGCATAAAAAGAATCATTAAGTATCTGGTTAAAAAATAGCTTCTAATTATTTGTATTTTTTAGGCGGTTAATATGGCAAAAAAGAAAAAAGTATTATATATTTTAAGTTCATTAGACCACGGCGGTGTTGATCTGTCCGTCTACCGGATGCAGCAATCGCTCGATCCGTCTTTATATCAATGCACTTTTTGCGTTATACAGGACCGTGTGGGGGAGTTTGAAAAAAAACTCGTGCAGCAGGGTATAACGATAATTCATCAGCCCAAAATGGATTATATGCAAAGTTATAAATATTATCTTGAAATGTTTAGCTCAAACCGATTTGATGTTGTGCATTGCAATCTTCCTTTTTACAGCGGTATCGTTATGCTTGCGGCATATAAAAGCAATGTGCCGGTAAGAATTACCCATTCCCACTTTTCAAAGCGCCTGATATACGAAAACGATTCTAAACTTAAAGAATTTTTATCGGTCTTTTACAGGATAGTTATGCGCAGGCTGACAGGCGCTTATTCTACGCATATTATAGGTTGCAGTAAAGAGGCGGGTGAATTCGTCTCATCTAAAAAATATTTTAAATCAAAAGGCTTGGTTTTGAACAATGCCGTGGATACTGATAAATACAATTACCGTGAGAATGAAAGAGAAGCGGTAAGAAAGGCGCTCAATATCAGCGATAGAATCGTTTTAGGGCATATCGGCCATTTGAATTATATTAAAAATCAGAGCTTTTTGCTTGATATTTTTTCGCAGTTTCATAAAAGTCACGGTAATTCCGTTCTTTTGCTCGTCGGCGGAGGGAACGACGAAGCTATGCTAAAAAGCAAGGCAGAGCGTCTGAATTTGGGCAAATTCGTTGTTTTTACTGGTGTAAGAGATGATATCCCGCAGCTGTTGCTTGCCATGGACTGCATGGTGTTTCCTTCGCTGCATGAGGGCTTTCCGCTTACGCTTGTTGAAGCGCAAGCAAGCAAACTGCCGTGCGTTGTTTCAGACAGCGTTACAAAAAGCGTTAAACTTAATGAGAATTTTTCATTTGTTTCTCTTGACGCGCCTGTAAGCGATTGGTGCGCCAAAATAGAAGAAATGTTAAAGATGAACAGGCAAACCATTGATAACAGTAATTTAGTAAACGAGTTTGATATTAAAGTTATTGGTAAAGAATTGGAAAAGATCTATACCTGTAATTAGACGAAAGGAATCATGTAATGTTTTTCGGGCTGTCCGCCATTCAGTGCTTTGTTGCCATCGTCATTATCTTTTTAATAATATATTGGCTAACGCCAAGAAAATCAGCATGGTTTTCTTTTCTTGTTGTAACCGTGCTGTTAGCTGTGCTGGCATATAATTTTGTTCCGAATGAAACGGACGATCTTACAAGATATTATTCTCAGATAAATTATCTGCGCGATTACGGATATGATTATCTGCAAAGATGCTTTAATGAAGGAATCAATGATTGGGACGTTTACCGCGTGTGCGGGTATTATTTCTATTTTATAAGTAAATTGCCAAGCAACAGCTATCTGCCCGCAATAACCATCTTTTTGGCATACGGGCTGATGTTCCTTGTAATATATAAGATTGCCAATAAATTTAATGTCAGCAAGGCATACCTGTTTTTAGGCTCAATGTTTTTTCTTTCAACATATTGGTTTTATGATACGGCGTCGGGCATAAGAAACGGGCTCGTCTTTTCTGTAATATTTGCGTGCGCTTATTATATGCTTGCAGAAAAGAAGCATACGCTGCTCTGTTTGTTGGGCTTGATTCTTTCCTGTTTTATGCATTCCGCAGGCATTATTTTGGTAGCTTTTGTTTTCCTCACTTATTTGACTGTTAATGTAAGCGGAAAATTTTTAAATCTGCTGCTTGTATTCGGGCTCGCCTTGGGCGGCGTTTTAATTGAATACTTGTCTGAAATTACGGATAATGAATTTATTCAATCTATCGCCGGAAAGGCGGAACGCCATGTTGATGGCGGCGGACTCGATACCGGTACGATGTTTTTGGTAAATGTTGCCACATTTGCAGTGGTGGCGCTTGTGATGCTGTTTGCATCATATTATATTAGCCGCAAAAATGACAACCGTAATTTTAATAACTTTTTTAAATTTTCCACCTATATAATGTTCTTTATGATAGGAAGCTTTTTCAGCAGTTTGGTATTCGTTCGTATAGCGCGTTGGGTCTTGCCTGCCATGGGATGTATATATTTCATGACCGGTATGCAACTGCAAAATGATCAGTTTAGCATAGAAAAAGAAGAAACGGATTTAACCGTGCGAAAAACCGGTTTGGTAATGGGTAAGCGAATACGGGCATTGCTACTCATTCTGTATGTTTTGTATACCGGTGTACATTTCTGGTATTTGTGTACCGGCAGCTCTCTTAACTGGATGCATTTTTAGCATTTAGATAAAATGATAATTACCTATAAAGAAAGCGTCATATGTTCATTTTTCAGAATCACCAAGGAGAAGATTGTGGAAACAAATCAGCTTATAAGTATTATTATTCCTGTTTACAACACGGAAAAATATCTTGATAAATGTATAAGAAGTGTTGTAGATCAAACGTATAAAAACCTTGAAATCATACTTGTGGATGACGGTTCACCCGATAATTGCCCTCAATTATGCGATGAGTGGGCAGAAAAAGACAAGCGTATCCGTGTCCTGCACATTGAAAATAACGGCGTTGCAAATGCAAGAAATAAAGGTATTGAGGTTGCCCGGGGCAATTTTATAGCCTTTGTGGACAGTGATGATTTTATTGAAAAGGATATGTATGAATACCTTGTTGCGCAGATCAACGCCAAAAAAGGTGACATAGCGGTTTGCGGTTATTGGATGGATGGTGAAGAGCAGGGCGGTGCAGATTCGCATATCATCACTGCATTTGAAGGCTTGAAAAAAATCGTTGCAGGCGATTACAAATTCGGCGTTTTATGGAATAAGCTTTATAAAAAGAAGATTATTGAAAATGTTAAAATGCCGCCGCTTGTATGCTGCGAGGATTTGGTGTTCAATTATTTTGCATTTAAAAATGCCGGTAAAATCGTGGAATCAGATAAAAAGCTCTATCATTATGTAAATAATGACGCAAGCGCTACAAACAAAGATTTCAGCAAAGGGGCTTTTGACGCGGTCAGATCAAAAGAAATAATACTGGAAGACAGCGGATTGAGCAAAAACCTTGCCGAGCATGCTGTTTACGGCTACATACTTTCCAGCTATGTTGTTTTGAACGGTGTGATTACCAACCGAAAATATCTTGACAGATATGATGAACTCAGAAACGGAATATTAAAATATAAAAAGAAAATTTTGTTTTCAAAGCTATACAGTTGCAAAGATAAGATAAAAACTGTGGTATTATGGCTTTTTCCCAAGGTGTATAATAGATATTTTAGCTGATGAAATTAAAATTAGTGGTGGTGCGTTATGGTAAAACATGCGTTTTTGATTATCGCTCATGATCAGTTTGAATTGCTTAAAATCCTTATAAAGATGCTTGATGACGAACGGAACGATATTTTTATCCATATCGACTCGAAAGTCAAAGATTTTGATTTTAACGAATTTCTGAAGCTCCCGCAGTTTTCACGTATTTATTTTACGGACAGAATATCAGTCACCTGGGGCGATTTTTCACAGGTGAAAGCCGAGCTGATTCTGCTATCAAAAGCCGTGGAAAATGAGAATGACGAAAATTCATACTCATATTTTCATCTTTTATCGGGTGCCGATCTGCCTATTAAGACAAACGATGAGATACATAAATTCTTTGACGAAAATGCGGGTAAGGAATTTATTCATTTTTCATCAAATGAACCTTCTTCCTCTGCTCAATCAAGAATCAGGTATTACCATATTTTCAGGAAAAAAAGAAATCTGTTTTATAAGATACTTGCCCAAATAGCCCTTAAAGTGCAAAAAGCCCTGGGCGTAAACAGATTGAAAAAGAATCATCTTATAGTGCAAAAGGGCACAAATTGGTTCAGCATTACCCATGATTTTGCAAATTATGTCGTTTCAAAACGGAATGAAATAGAAAAAATATTCAGATATTCTTATTGTTGTGATGAAGTGTTTTTGCAAACGATGCTTGTGAATTCGGATTTTAAAAACAGTCTTTATATGCCCGATTGCAATAATGATCAGCTTGCCTGCGCAAGATATATAGATTGGGATAGGGGCAATCCCTATATTTTAAGAACGGTTGATTTTGAAGATCTGATATCATCTCCTGCAATGTTTGCCAGAAAATTCAGTATGGAAACGGATAAGGAGATCGTTTATAAAATTCGTGATTATATCGGAGATAGAGCAAATGAGCAATAGGCCCGTGATTTCAATTATAGTTCCCGTATATAATGTGGAGAAATATCTTAACAGATGTGTTGAAAGCATTGCAAATCAAACGCATCAAGAACTTGAGATCCTGCTTGTGGATGACGGATCATCGGATCATTCCCCTGAAATCTGTGATGCGTGGGCAAAAAAAGACCACCGAATTCAAGTTATCCATAAACCAAACGGCGGTGTGTCGTCAGCCAGGAATGCAGGGTTGGACAGTACCAAAGGCGATTATATTGCCTTTGTTGACGGGGACGATTATATTGATCTCGATATGTATGAGATCATGCTTAGGGAGATCGTTGAAAACGGCGCGGACGCTGCAAGATGTGCCATAGTCCGTGAAAGCAGTAATGGTTATAAGGAAGAGTGGGGTAACAAGGACTCTTTGCTGACGACCGTAAATAAAAAACAGCTTCGCTGTGATATAGGCGAAGCATACGGGATTTTGCCGGTCAGCCCGTGCAATAAGCTTTTCAAGGCGGAGTGCATTGCGGATATTCGGTTTAATACCGAATTTAGGTATTCGGAAGATACCTTGTTTAATTTCCAGGTGGCTCAAAATATAAATAAAATGGTCTATCATGACGTGTGCAGATATCATTATGTAAACAATTCGGATTCCGCCTCTCACAGAAAATTTGAGGCAGCGCGGTTTGACGAACATAAAGTAATGGATATTATTTTTAATGAGGCAGAAGCAGATGTTTTGCCGTATTGTATAAAAGGCGATGTCATAAAGAGTTTCAGAACCATAAAGCAAATGATCGCCGGAGATTCTTTTGTTGAATATTACGGTGATATAAGACAAAGGATCATAAAACACCGAAAAAGCATATTTAGGAGCGGCCTTTATTCCAAAAGCACAAAATTAAAAACGCTTTTGTTATGGCTTGCTCCGGATTTGTATAGATTTCTAATCGGGATCTACGGCAGAAAAGCCGAAAAGGAATATAATAAACTAACTACTGAACAATAAGAGGTATTATGGATAAGATAAGCGTTATCGTGCCGGTTTACAAAGTTGAAAAATATCTTGATAAATGTGTTGAAAGTATTGTAAATCAAACCTATCAAAAGCTTGAGATCATACTTGTGGACGACGGCTCCCCGGATCGCTGCCCGCAAATGTGCGATGAATGGGCAAAAAAAGACCCACGTATTAAAGTGATACATAAAAAAAACGGCGGCCTCTCCAGCGCAAGGAATGCGGGAATCGATCAAGCTTGCGGGGATTATCTAATGTTTGTTGATTCAGATGATTATATATCCCATTGTATGTGTGAAAAGCTGGCTCAAAGTATTGTTCGTGAAAATGCGGATATGTGTATTTGCGGCGTTGAAAAAAAATATCCAAACGGCAGTGAGAGCGAGTTTAGTAATATATCTGATGGAGTCCTCACGCAGAAAGCATTTTTTGATAAAATGGAAGGTGTTTGCGGCTGGTGCTGGGTAGTAGCGTGGAATAAGCTTTATAAAAAGTCTATTTTTGATGATTTGCGTTATCCCGAAGGAAAATTGTATGAAGATGATTTTATTATTCATAAAATCATAAGCAAAACACAGTCAATATCCTGCGTCGGCGAACCGCTGTATTTTTATGTTCAAAGGGAAAACAGCATAATATCCAGTAAATATACGGTAAAAAATTTGGATTCCGTAGAAGCAATGCTTCAAAGGTGTCAGTTTTTTATTGATCACGATTTTGAAAGCCGAAGGATTGATTTTTGCCTTAAAAATGCATTGGCTTTTTTATACAATAATTTTACTAACCAGAAACATGACAGTGAATTTAATGCACGATATGTACAGTTGATTTCATATTATAAAACGATTTGGGAAAAAGCTAAAAATTTTGATTTGCCGCTAAGTCGCAAATTATATTATTCAGCAAATGCTTTGTCCCCCAAAATTGGATATATTTTAAAAAAAATATTTAGATAACGGGCGGTAATGATTATTGGAACATATTACTAAGTTTTTAGAATGTTTGGCTCCTGTTACAGTATGCAATCTGGAGTGTGAATACTGTTATATTATTCAGCAGGACAGGAGAGAAATGAAAGACCCGCAGTGGGATTATGATACTGCAACTGTAGCCAAAGCTTTAAGTGTTGAGCGATTGGGCGGCTCTGCTTATATAAGTATTTGCGGTGCAGGGGAAACACTTGTGAGCGATCAGGTCATTGCACTTGCATATTTGCTGCTGAAAGAAGGACATGCAGTAAATATAACTACTAACGGAACGTTATCTAAAAAATTTGACCAAATAATTTCTACCTTTCCAAAAGAGTGTTTAGAAAGATTACATTTTGCTTTTTCATTTCATTATTTGGAGCTCAAAAAAAAGAACTTACTTAATGCGTTTTTTGATAACATAGACAAGATAAAACGCGCCGGTTGTTCTTTTGTTGTGCAGTTAAATTTGTATGACGGCTATATGCCATATATTGATGAAATAAAAAAGATTTCAGTTGAAAGAACAGGTGCCTTGCCTCAGATTGCTTTAACCAGAAAAGACGTAAATATAAATGGTACTACAGAGTATGAAATTCATACGAACATGGGTGAAAACAGTTATATTGAAGCAGCAAGAAAGTTTGATTCCCCTTTGTTTGAATGTACTTTAAAGAATTTTAATGTTAAAAGAAAAGAATTCTGTTATGCGGGGCTCTGGAGCGGAGTATTAGATCTTAAAACAGGAGATTTCAGACAATGTTATGCTGCAAAACCGCAAAATATATTCAAAGATCTATCAAAACCTATCGAATTTAAGCCAATAGGAAAGAATTGCCCAAACCGGTTTTGCATAAATTCTTCTCATTTTATGTCGCTTGGTGTAATTCCGGAAATAATTATGCCGTCATATGAGGCTTTGAGAAACAGAGAAGAAGCCGGATGGTATAATGAAAAGATGAAGAGCTTGCTGTCTGAAAAGCTATATGATAATAACCAGCAATATTCTTTTTGTAAAAAACTACAGGTTCAAATTAATGCAATTCCTTTGAATATTAAAAAGATATTGCTTAATCTTTTCCCTAATACAGTTAAAAAAGCAGTTTCCATCCTGCACGGAAAGAAGTGAGGTCGTGAGTTCCGATTCAAGAGTTAAAAACTCCGGAAAAAATATTATTATAAATATCATAGTTCAAATTGTAACATTTGCTGTATCCTTTATATCCCGCCGGGTATTCAATGATGTTCTGGGGGCTGAATATCTTGGTATAAGCGGCTTGTTCTCTAATGTTTTATCGGTTCTGTCGTTAACTGAAATGGGTGTTTCAGCTGCTGTAATGTATAATCTTTATAAGCCTATTGCGGAAAACGACCATATCAGAGTTGCAAAAATTATAAATTTCTATAAAAGTATGTACAACATGATAGGTTGTGCCATATTCGTTATAGGGGTTTGTTTGATACCGTTTTTAAAATACATAGTAAATTTAAGTGAAGTAGAACTAGACAATTCAACACTGTATTTTTATTATTTTCTACTTTTATTAAATAGTGTTCTTTCTTATTTTTTTGTTTATAAAACAGCTGTAATAACAGCTGATCAAAAGGGATATAAGCTTAAATTCTTTAACATAGCTTTTTCTGTGATTCAACTGATCTTACAAATAGCTGTACTTCTTGTTTTTAGGGGTTATACAGGATATATTATTGTTCAAATAATTTGCGGATTATTACTTAATATTGTAACGTCAACTTATTCACAGAAGAAGTACCCGTATATAAAGAAAAAGGTCTTTCTGGAGAAAAAAGAAAAAAAGGATATACTGCTGCAGGTTAAGGACATGTTTTCCTATCAAATCGGTAGCGTTATTTTAAATAATACGGATAATATTTTAATTTCTGTTATGGATAGTACTAAAATGGTTGGGTTATATTCAAATTATACTTCAATCATAAACGCCGTAACATCTTTTTCTTCTCTGTTGTTTTCTTCTATTCAGGCAAGTATAGGCAATTATCTTGTGAAAACGTCTGAAAAAAAGCATTATGATATGTTCAAACTGCTTACATTTATTGCTTTTGTTATATATACTGTTGCATCCGTCGGAATATATGAATTTATGGGAGATATCATCCAAATCTGGTTTAATAGAAGTGATTATGTTTTATCACAAAGCCTTCTTGCAACATGTGTTTTCAATTTCTATATTTCCGGTATATTGTACCCCATTTGGAGTTACAGAAATACAATCGGCCTGTTCAAATATACTAAAAATGTAATGTTCTTTACAGCTGCTATTAATTTGGTGTTGTCGGTTGTTTTAGGTAAAGTAATAGGTGTTGTCGGGATATTGCTTGCAACCGGGATTTCAAGGATTGTGACTACAGTTTGGTATGAGCCTTATATATTATTTAAAGTTTATTTTAAGCATCAAAATAACAAACTGATAAATTACTATCTGAAACAGTTGTTTTATATCGGACAAACCATATTGGCATTGGTGTTAGTAAACTATATCACATCTCTTATTACTTTAGAAAGCTTGGTGCTCAGATTATTGATTAAATTCATCATTTGCATTGTGGTTTGCGCTTTTGTAATCGTAGTTTTTAATTTCAAATCCTATGAATTCAAGACCTTGTTTGAATACGGAACAAATATTTTAAAAAAAGTATTGAGGAGATAGGGATGACGTTAAATAAAACAGCAAAAAAATTGATTCATTTTTTGTGGTTGAAAAAAAAGTATTATAAATACAGGTCTGCCATACAACAAGCGTTAAAGAATAAGCGTAGTGAAAAACGCATAATTTTGATTGGAAGTCCCGAACATGAAAATCTTGGGGATCATGCTATTTCTATTTCAGAATGTAATTTTTTTAAAGAGAAATTCTCAGATTATCAGTTGATTGAAATTACCAACAATTCTTATAGATACGCCGGAAAATATTTAAAAAAACATGTAAACAGTAAGGATATAATTATAATTACCGGCGGAGGCCTTATGGGAAGTTTGTGGCCTGAAGAAGAAAAGATGATTACTGATATTATGCTTTCGTTTTATGAAAACAGAATCGTAATAATGCCCCAAACTATCTTTTTTTCTTGTGAAAGCAATTTTGAAGATAATGTGGCTCTTTTAAATCATGCAATCAATAAGTGTAAAAAATTATTGATTTTTTGCCGTGATGCCTCAACTCTTGATTTTTTAAAAAAGCATACGAATGCGAATGCGTTTTATATGCCTGACATGGTTTTGTATTTAAAAAAATACAAAAGTGGCTTACAACGAGATTATATTGGTATTTGTTTCAGAAAAGATAAAGAAAGCTGTTTATCCGATGATCTTAAAAGTTATATTATAAATAATATTTCAAAGCTTGCTGCAACAAAAGAAATATCCACTGTTGCTGCATATCATATTTCTGTTAGCAACAGAGAAGCAGAACTCAAAGCAATCTTAGATGAAATATCAACTTGCAAATTGCTGATAACAGATAGATTACATGCAATGCTGTTTGCTTACATTACAAAAACCCCTTGCATTGCTTTTAATAATATTTCAAATAAAGTAAGCGGCGTATATGCGTGGATTTCCGATTGCACTTATATTACTTGTGTTAACAATAAACAGGAATTTAAGGAAGCGCTGAATAAATTAAGTGAAATCAAGAATGTGGAGTATGATAATGAGCGTTTAGAAAGCTGCTTTGATCATATGGCAGAGCTAATTAAAAAATACAAATAAACAATAAAAAGCAGGTCTGATTTTGTTTACAGACCTGCTCTTTATTAACTATTTTTCATTAAAGAAAGAAACAAAATCAAATTTTCTTTCTATAGGCGTATCTCCCATTATATTTCTCATTAAATAAAATTCCGGTAGATAGCCGGAATGCTTTTCGGCATTTATATAAAACGACCAATCAATATCAAGGTTTTTATTAGGTGTAAATATCACCTTGTTGTTGCACTTAAAAGCCTCTATTTTTTTTAGATCGTCATAGGTTACGCCGTCACAATCGTACATCATAATATAGGCATTATTTCTGTGGATCCTTTTTTTGCGTTCCTTCCATTTGTTCTGTCCTTCTTTAAAGCTACTGTAGTGAACGAAGAATATAACGATATTCGGTATGCCTTTTCCGTCCCCCATTATAATGCCGGTAGGATTATTATCTTTATCAGGGCCATTGTTTTTGATATCCTGATTTATATAATAATCAAAATATTCAATAAAACTACAAAAATCTTTGTTGTTCATGCGGATGTTAATTGTGGGGGACTCAAAACGCTCTCCCAAGCGGCTATAAAGTACGCCGCCTATGCAGTTTGAGCACAGAATGGTAAAATTGTGATTTTTTAGCTTTTTCCTGTAGTTTTTATTCTTGCGTTTTACAATAATAGAGAAAATAAATGAATTCTTCCAGTAACTTTTAATCTTATTCAGCATATTAAACGCTCCGAAATCACTATTACTATAATATTTTAACATTTTATTTGCATAAAATCAATGTTTAATATAAGGTTATACATAGTATGACTTTAATTATTTAAATGTTTTTTCAGCAGGATATAATACACTTTAAGTAAGGCTTTGCTTTTCAGTTTCAATGCAACCGTAAAAAGTGCCGTGTGGAATGGCAAAGCGGACAGACTGATATTCTTTGCTGCGGCAGCAATATTTTCGTTTGTGAGAATCGTCTTTATTCCTTCGTTTGCGTTATTTGCCGAGGTTTCATTTCTTAAAAGGAAATTTGCTAAATAGATCAAATAATAATCAGGCTGTTTGCCAAGGTCGGTGCCGCATTCGCGGCATTTTTCTTTTATGCGATCATACGGCAAAAATATAATATCTTTCATATTTTTGTCATAGGATTGCGTTATGCTTTGAGGATTGGTTATGTAGTGATAGCATGGTGTTTTTATCGTTGCAACGCTTTGGGCGTCCAGCAGGCAGGGGTATGTAAAAGCCGCATCCTCGCCCATTTTTATTCTGCCGTCAACCTGCGGCAGATTTTTTTCTATAAGTTCTTTTTTATAGACCTTGCTCCAGCAGCATGGATTAACGCCGAATTTATAATATATACCGCTGAACAGCATTTTGGGGTACATTTTGCTTTTCAGATCCTGTTTATTATAAAATTCCTGCTCAAACAACTGCTCGCTGTTGATAAGCTTGTTGCCGTAATCATAATAAAAATCACTCAGCACCATATCCGGAGAATACTTTTTTATCCTGTCTGCAAACAGCGCATACATCTCCGGCTCTATCCAGTCGTCGCCGTCAACAAAGCCTATATATGCACCGTTTGCGGCTTCAAGCCCGGATTTGCGCGCGTTGATAAGTCCGCCGTTATCCTTATGAATAACCTTAACACGGCTGTCCTGCCGGGCATATTCATCACAAATCTGCGGGCAGCCGTCCGGCGAGCCGTCGTCCACAAGTATGATCTCCAAATCTTTATGCGTTTGATTTAAAATACTTTCAACGCATTTATTTATATATTTTTGAACATTATAGATGGGCACGATTATGCTGAAAAGCGGCATGTCATCAACTCCAAACTGTGTTTGCAAATAGGGGTTGTATTTTATGTGTTTTTATATATTGAACATCATACGGCACAGGTCTTTGCCGGCGACGGTCTTAAAGAGCTTGCCGACAGCTGCTTCAACCGCATCTTTGCCGGTGTGCTCCTCGCAGAAATTTACGATCAGATCCGCTTCGCATAGGATCTGAAAATCGCTGCCGTCAATTTTTTCATAGCTGTGATGATTCCCAACCAGATAGCAGACCCTTTCAACGGTATCGCCGTCAAAGCCGAGACGGCAAAGAAGCTGCCGCGCCACGGGCGGGCCTTCCTTTTCCTGCAATTTACCGCTACATTCGCCGTATTTCTGCTCGGCATTTTTTATGCCGATGTCATGCACAATGGAGGCTGTTTCCAGCGTAAACTGCTCGCGCCCGTCCAGCCCTTCAAGCCTGCCTATCAGCGCTGCATAGGAATATACTTTTGTAAAATGCTGAATTCTTTTTACGTCGCCCTCAAAATATTTGACGGTTTCAGTAAATAATTCGTCAATTATAAAATGTTTCATAAAATAAATATAACATATTTTCAGGCGAGTTTAAATATTTATTGTATTTTTTTGTGCAAAATGTTGAATTTCAATGTCGAAAATTGCCGAAATACTTTTAATAGAAATAAAATTATAAAAAATTAAAAAATTTGTGAAAAAATATTGCAAAAATTACCACATAATGATAAAATGTGAAAGAAATACACAAGGGAGGTAAACATATGGAAAGAAAATTCAAAGTGTTGGTTGCAGAAACCGACGAATTCGGAAAAGAGTGCGCAAAGGAGCTGGTAAAAGCCGGCTTTGACGCGGTGACGTGCGCAAAGGACGGGGAGAAAATCATCTCCGTGCTGGAGGCGCAAAGCTTTGACGCAGTGCTGATGGACGCCTTTATGCCGAATGCAGACGCCATAGATGTGCTGGAGTTTATGGCAAACAGCAAAAATGAAAAGCCGCTTGTACTTATCTTGTCTTCGGTTGATAACGAACAGCTGGAGGAGCAGCTTATGAGCGAGGGCGCGGATTATTATCTGCTTAAGCCCGTCAGCGCGCATTCGGTTTCCAGAAAGATAGAAAGGCTGTCCATGTGGCAGAGCAGGCAAAAGGGCAAGGCGGTTGCCAATGAGCTGGATATAGAGGTGATCATCTCGGATATCATGCGCCAGATCGGCGTGCCCGCCCATATCAAGGGTTATCAGTATCTGCGCACGGCGATCAAGCTTTCGGTTTCGGATACGGAAATGCTTTCTTCAGTAACAAAGCTGCTCTATCCCACCGTGGCAAAGATGTATAATACAACGCCGTCAAGAGTGGAAAGGGCTATCCGCCATGCCATTGAAGTGGCTTGGGACAGGGGAGACGTGGACGTTCTTTCCTCATATTTCGGCTATACGATCCAAAGCCAAAGAGGCAAGCCCACGAATTCAGAGTTTATTGCCATGATCGCGGATAAGCTCCGTCTTACCCTTAAATCGGCTTCATAAAATGTGAATAAAGGTAAATGATTATATAAAAGCCTCCGTACCGAAAGTGCACAAGACCGTAAAAAGTAGACAATAGGAAAAACAGACCTCCTGTGGTAGAATGAAAGAAACTGCCATAGGAGGTTTTAATTATGCCAAGAAGATACAGCCACATAAGCGAATATGAAAAAGAAATCATCGAAATGTCATATCCGAATACATCTTCTAATACAACAATTACCGTATTCAATCTAAAACAAAACTGACTCCGCTTGAAAAACGAAATCAGTTTGTCGCTTAAAATTTCATCTTTACCACAGGCACCCTCTTTTTTGTATTGTCTGCACAATCCAGGGCGGTTCAACTTTGAACCGCAGGGGGCTGTTTACTTGTATTATATTATTTTTTCGGATTAAAGCTGTCGCGCAGCTGCACGGTGCGGTTTATGATCAAATGATCCTCCGTGCTGTTTTTGTCTACGCAGAAATAGCCGTTCCTCATAAATTGGAATCTGTCCCCGGGCTTTGCGTTTACAAGGCTCTTTTCACAGTAAGCCGTAACGGTTTTCAGAGAATCGGGGTTCAGGTTGTCCTCAAAGGAGGAAACGCCCTCCTCGTCGCTCGGATTCGGCACGTTGAACAGCCTTTCGTAAAGTCTTACCTCCGCCTCGGTATTGTCCGCCGCGGATACCCAGTGGATCGTGCCCTTGACCTTTCTGCCGTCCGGGCTGTCGCCTCCAAAGGTTTCGGGATCATATGTGCAGTGCACACAGGTAACGTTGCCTTCGTCATCTGTCTCATAACCCGTGCAGGTCACAAAGTATGCCTTGATGAGCCTTACTTCATTGCCGGGGAACAGGCGGAAGTATTTTTTAACAGGCTCTATCATGAAATCGTTGCGCTCTATATACAGCTCTCTGCCGAACGGCATCGTCCTTGAACCGTATTCCGGGTGATCCGGGTGGTAATCAACGGTTATTTCCTCCGTTTTGCCCTCCGGGTAATTGTCAATGATCAGCTTGATCGGGTCAAGTATCGCCATAGCGCGCGGAGAAGTCATATTCAGGTCGTTTCTCACGCAGCTCTCCAGCAGCGCAAAATCAATCACGCTGTATGCCTTGGAAACGCCTATCCTCTCGCAAAAATCGCGTATGGCGGCGGGCGTGTAGCCCCTGCGGCGCATGCCGCTTATGGTTGCCATTCTGGGGTCGTCCCAGCCGTCCACGATGCCGTCCTGCACAAGCTTTAGACATTTGCGCTTGGAGGTCAGCGTGTAGTTGAGATTCATTCTTGCAAATTCAATCTGCCTCGGCTTTTCGCCGTCTACGCATTCGTTTACCACCCAGTCGTAAAGCGGGCGGTGGTTCTCAAATTCAAGCGAGCAAAGGGAGTGGGTCACCTTTTCGCAGGCGTCCGAAAGCGGGTGCGCAAAATCGTACATGGGGTAAACGCACCATTTGTCCCCCGTGCGGTGGTGATGCGCGTACATGATGCGGTAGATGATGGGGTCGCGCATATTGAGGTTCGGGCTTGCCATATCTATCTTGGCTCTCAGCACTCTTGAACCCTCGGGAAATTCGCCGTTTGCCATTCTCTGAAACAGATCCAGGTTCTCCTCTATGCTTCTGTTTCTGTATGGGCTTTCCTTTCCCGGTTCGGTAAGCGTGCCTCTGTATTCGCGCTGTTCCTCCGGGGTAAGGTCGCATACAAACGCCTTGCCTTTTTTAATAAGCTTTATTGCGCATTCAAAAAGATAGTCAAAGTAATCGGAGGCATAGTAAACATTGTCCCATTCAAAGCCGAGCCATTTTATATCCTCCATAATGGCGTCTACATATTCCGTATCCTCTTTAACGGGGTTCGTATCGTCAAAGCGCAGGTTGCATACGCCGCCGAATTTTTCCTTTGCGCCGAAATTGATGCAGATCGCCTTGGCATGTCCTATATGCAGGTAGCCGTTCGGTTCGGGCGGAAAACGGGTCTGCACCCTTGTATAAACGCCCTCTTCAAGATCTTTTTCTATAAAATCATTAATAAAATTTGAGTTTTCCTTGATTTCTTTCGCGTCATCTTTTGCCATCAGATCGCCTCCTTATAGTGTTTGAGAGCAGCGCTCATTCTTGCTTTAACTCTGTCTTTGCCCAGCAGCTTTGTGATTTCATAAAGATCCGGCGTGTTGGTACGGCCGGTAAGCGCTACGCGGATGATCGTTGATATATCACCTACATGGCCCTTGAATTTTTCAGGCTCCTGTTTGAATTCCTTAACGTTCGGCGTGCAGCCCACAAGCGGGCATATGCTTTTGATCTTTTCAAACCATTCGTCTTTGGAATCGTTCAGGTCAACGATATCTATATATTTTTCAAGCGCGTCCACGGCAAGCTCGGGCGTGGCGTTGCCGCAAAGCTCGTAGCACGGGGCAAACGTCTCGTCAAACATATAGCTGATATAATCGGGAATGTCGCTCCATTTTGCAATATCCTTGCGCGGCTTTTTGTTTTCGCGGTCGATATTCAGTATCGCTTTTGCGCGGTCCTTGTCCTGCTCGTAGAGTGCGGCAAGCTTTGTGTTGTATTGCTTTGCCCATTCATAGGAAAGGGTAAAAACGGTTTCGCAGTTCATCGTGCTGATCACGTTTTTGGAAACGTCGTTCAGTTTGGCAATGTCAAAAAGCGCGCCGGAAACGCTCATCTTTTTGATGTTGAACGGGAATTTTGCAATATCCTCGTTTTTATTTGCCCTGCGCCAGTCCTCAAAATTGGAATTTGCCAGCGTCATCATATATTCATTAACGCTCTCGGCGGGATAGCCCTCCTCGGAATAGTAGGAAACAGCTGCCTCCGGGTCTTTTCTTTTGGAAAGCTTGCGCTTGCCGTCGCCCTCGGTTTTCATGATCGGCGCAACGTGAACGAATTTCGGCGTTTTAAATCCCAAAAGCCTGTTCAGCTGGATGTGGATCGGGCAGCTTGCGATCCATTCGTCTCCGCGCACAACGTGCGTAGTCCTCATAAGATGGTCGTCAACAACGCTTGCAAAGTGGTAGGTGGGAATGCCGTCTGATTTTAAGAGCACGATATCCTGCACGTTCTCCTGCATTTCTATCTTACCCTTTATCATATCCTCAAACACGCATTTTCTGCCCTCCTCGCCCGGGGATCTCAGGCGCAGGGTCCACGGCATGCCGGCGTCTATCCTGCTTTTTATTTCATCAAAGCTTAAATTGCGGCATTTTGCATATTTGCCGTAATAGCCCTTTATATCTTCGCTTTCCTGCGACTCGCGCAGCGCGTCAAGCTCCTCTGCCGTGCAGAAGCAGGGATAGGCAAAGCCCTCCTCAACAAGCTTTTTGGCAAATGTCTGGTATATTTCTTTTCTTTGGCTCTGGTAATAGGGCCCGTACTCGCCCTTTTCCTCATTTTCGCCGGTAACGCCCTCGTCCGGCACGATGCCGAAATAGGAAAGCCCGTCCAGCATAACGTCCACGGCGCCGTCGATCTTGCGTTTTTGATCCGTATCCTCCACGCGAACGTAGAAAACACCGTTTGTGCTCTTTGCCGTTTTATAGGATATCAGGCAGGTAAAAAGATTGCCGAAATGAAGAAAGCCCGTGGGGCTGGGCGCAAAGCGCGTAACGCGCGCGCCTTCTTTCAGATTCCTCTCGGGGTAGATGCTTTCATAATATTCGGCTGTTTTTGAAATGTGCGGGAACAAAAGCGCCGCAAGTCCTTTTCCGTTTTCCATTTATGAACTCCGTAAAGAAAAATTTAATTAATATATTATCTCATAACTTTGATAAATATTCAATATTTACTTTCGTTTTTTATTGAAAACACGCATATTTTGTGCTATTTTAATGGATGGGGAAGCCGTACGGCAGCCATAATATATAAAAAGAAAGGATTTTTGCATGAAGCTTCCGAATGACCCGGTAATGCTGCTGAGCGTTGTAAATACGCAGCTCAGGGATTTTTACAAAAGCCTTGACGAGCTTTGCGCTGCGGCAGGATGCAGCAGGCAAGAGCTGGAAAACAAGCTCTCGTCAATAGGTTATGCGTACAGCAGCGAACAGAATCAGTTTGTCTAAAACACCCCTGCCGTTTAGGATCAGCTGCCGAAAGCGTAAAACTTTCGGTTCACTTCCTCAGCGGCAGGGGCGTTTTGCGCTTATTTCAGTTTTTCAGCCCATTCCTTTTCACGAAATCCCGTAAGGATAACGCCGTTTGCAATGACAAGCGGACGCTTTACCAGCATGCCGTCTGTTGCAAGCAATTTTAACTGCTCGTCTTCGCTCATATCCGTCAGCTTATCTTTAAGCCCCATTGATTTATACAGCATTCCGCTTGTATTGAAAAATTTTTTCAGCGGCAGACCGCTTTTTCCATACCACTCTTTAAGCTCTTCATAGGTGGGGTTTTGTTCTTTTATATGTCTGTCCACATAGGCAATGCCGTTTTCGTCCAGCCATTTTTTTGCTTTTTGGCAGGTTGTGCATTTTGGGTATTCAATAAAAAGCATATCCTTATCTCCTGTTATATCAATTCTGAAAGTATCGTGTTGGAAACCAAAAATCCCTTGGGTGTGAATGCTAGGCGTGAGCCGGTCTCTTTCAAAAATCCCGCTTTTACATAAGGCGCCGTGTCCTTTGTGATAAGCGCTTTGTCCACACCCTCGGCAAGCCGCATGCCAAGCATGATGCTCTCCTCTCTTCCGCCGCCGGCGCCGTCGTCAACAATATTGAAATCCCTGTCATAATAAAACCGCCTGCCGTTCCAGAAGGAGTGGGCGGTTTTTCCTATACCCAGATAGGGCACAAGCTTCCAATATTTTATATTGTGGCGGCTCTCAAAGCCCGGCTTTGCAAAATTGCTGATTTCGTATTGCCGCAGCCCTTGCGCTTCAAGCGCCGCTACGGTTTCAAGATACATATTTGCAACCTCGTCGTCGCCCGGCAGCACAAGCTTTTCACGCATTTTGAAGAACGGCGTTCCCGGTTCAATTTTCAGCATATAGGCGGAAACATGGGGCACCTGCATGTCTTTGATAAAATCCAGCGTGCGGCGGAGTCCGTCAAAGCTCTGCTTCGGCGTGCCGATCATCAGATCCACGCTGATGTTAAAAATACCTGCCGCGCGCGCGTTTTGAATTGTTTTTGCAACCTGCTGTGCGCCGGCGATCCTGCCGAGCGCAAGCCGCTCCGCCTTAACGGCGCTCTGCATACCGATAGATACGCGGTTTATGCCGGCCTCTTTATATATCTTAAAATCACGGCGCAGATCTTTTGATGGGTTGCATTCTATGGTGATCTCGCTGTTTTCGTCAATATCAAAATTCTGCCTTGCGGCGGATAGGATATCGCATATCGCAGCGGCGCTCAAAATGCTCGGCGTGCCGCCGCCCAAGTATACGGTGTCAAACGCCGTGTTCCTGTATTTTTCAAATTCCGCGCAAAGCCGCTTTACATATTCCCGTGCTGTGTTTTCCTCGTATTTAACGGAATAAAAATCGCAGTACGGGCATTTTGAAGCGCAAAAGGGAATGTGAATATATAATCCGGCTTTTTCCATTTTGACCTCTAATTTTATGATCTCTGTAATATTATGGTATTTTATTACGAATTAAAAGTCAAGAAATTGTTTTTCAAAATTTTTAAGTATCTCATTAGGGCTGATATTCAGGCATCTGCAAAAGCAGGCAAGCTCGTAATCCGTAACCTGGCGCTGGTTTTTCTCTATTTTGCTGATCATCTGCTGGTCTATATTTACATTTAAAGTCTGCATACGCGCCGCAAGATCGCTTTGTGTAATCTTTTTTTCTTTTCTTATTTTTGCAAGCCGGTCTGAGATTATGTTTTTGTTGCCGTTGAATGTTATCTGTTTCATCGTATCACCTTTACGTCATATTAACGTATTGACAATAGCACAAAACAATGATACAATTACGTTACATTAGAGTATTCCCGTGATGCGAACATTATTTATAAGTTTAATTAAAGGTTGAAAAACAAGAGGGGGGCGTATATGAACGGTTATGATTCTATTGACAGACAGGCGTTGCTTTCACACCTGAATGATGTAAGAGCGCTTGAGCTTACAAAGTATAAACTAACAACACAAATAAACAGTAATACCAATCAGATCAACAGATTGGGGTATAAAATGGCGTTGAAGAAACCCAATGTTTGGGGAAAAGTTTCCCTTTGTTTTATTTTGAGCTTTTTGGTGTGTATAGTTGTTTTTGGAATTTTAGGAGCTACTGCTTTTTCAGAGTATATAACAGATAAGGTAAGCGTTGATCCTTTCTTTGATGACTTTAGCGGGTTTTATTTATATAGGTATTTAGAAAATGATCTTTGGTCACCGGAATATATCTATATCGTGCCCAAACAGCCAAACTTTAATATCTTTCTTCTAATCTCTCTCTGTGTATCAGCAGTACTGTCCGCAGTTATGGCAATTATAATGGCTTTTCTTAGATTGAAAAAATTTTCCGAATATAAGAAAAGAAAGACAGCTGATAATGCAAGGGTGGAATCGGAGCTCAGGCAAAGGCAGGCTCTGATAGGAGAAAACGACAAGTGCATAAGTGAGCTAAAGGAACTCGATACTGTTCTGGCGCAGAACTATTCCATAAATATTATTCCGAGCCAATTCAGAAATGTGGAGGGCATATGCTATCTGTATGATTATCTGAGCACGTCAAGGGAAAGTTTTCAGTCAGCGCTTATCAATTTCAATATGAACCGGCTCAATATAAATATGCAGCAAATGATCCGGATGCAAGGCGAAATGCTGATACAGCAATATGTGACCAATGCAAGGCTGGCGGATGTTAAAAATCAAAACAGCGCCATGCTCAGCCGACTGTCCGCTATAGAGCAAAACACCGAATTAGCCGCGAAATACGCAGCCATGAATGAAATGAATACAAGAACGATTTCTTTTTTCAAAACATACGAATTTTTAAGGCAGTCCTGATTGATTTGGGGCAATATCGCAAAAAAGGAGCAAAACCGTTTGGTTCTGCTCCTTTTCTTAATATTTATTTTTTACGGCTTTCGGCTTTGAGGCGGAGGCTCTTATCCAGAATGGATTTTCTGAGCCTGATGGATTTCGGCGTTACCTCCAGCAATTCATCGTCCGCAAGGAATTCCATGCTCTGCTCAAGAGAGAGCGTGGTGGGCGGCACAAGCTTTAAAGCCTCGTCAGAGCCGCTCGCGCGCGTGTTCGTAACATGCTTTTTCTTGCACACGTTGCAGATGATGTCCTCATTTTTATTGCATTCGCCAACGATCATGCCCTCGTAAACGTCCACGCCGGGACCTATAAAGAGCCTGCCCCTGTCCTGCGTGTTCCAAAGGCCGTAGCCGGTTGAAACGCCTGTTTCGTGGGCAACGATGGAGCCTCTTGTTCTGGTAGCGATCTCTCCTTTAAACGGTTCGTAGCCAACAAAAAGCTGGTTCATAATGCCGTTTCCGTTTGTATCCGTCAAAAATTCGCTCCTGTAGCCGATCAGCCCGCGTGAGGGTATCTTGATTTCCAGATGCGTCATGCCCGTGCTGCGCGTGTCCATCTTTTCCACTTCGCCCTTGCGTGAGCAAAGCTTTTCGATCACGCTGCCAACATATTCTTCGGGCACTTCCACTATGGCAAGCTCTACCGGTTCCAGCGTCTGCCCCGTCTGCTCGTCCTTTTTCAGAATGACCTGCGGGCGGGATACCTGAAATTCGTAATTTTCGCGGCGCATCGTTTCTATCAGTATGGAAAGGTGCAGCTCACCCCTGCCGGATACCTTGAACGTGTCCATGGAATCCGTTTCCTCCACACGCATGGAAACGTTTGTTTCCACCTCTTTGAAAAGCCGTTCCCTTAAATTTCTGCTCGTGACGTATTTGCCCTCGCGCCCGGCAAACGGAGAATCGTTTACCATAAAGTTCATGCTTATGGTGGGCTCGTCTATCTTAACGAACGGCAAAGGCTCGATATGCTCGGGGTCGCATACGGTCTCTCCTATATTGAGATCGGGAATGCCGGCAACGCACACGATATCGCCAAGCGCCGCCTCTGTGCAGGGCACTCTTTTCAGCCCCTCAAACTGATAAAATTTTGTGATATGTATATTTTCCGTGCTGCCGTCCTGCTTGCAGAGCACATACGGGGTGTTTACCTTGATCCTGCCGCGCTCCACTCTGCCAACGCCGATCCTGCCGACATATTCATCGTATTCCAGCGAGGAAAAAAGCATCTGCGCAGGGCCGTCCGGGTCTCCGCTCGGCGCAGGTATGTATTTTAAAATCGCGTCAAAAAGCGGGCGCAGGTCGCCCTCGCGCGCCTCGGGGTCCGTGCTGGCGTAGCCGTCCCTTGCAGAGGCGTAGATGACGGGGAATTCTATCTGATCATCGTCCGCGCCAAGCTCTATAAACAGGTCCAGCACCTCGTCTATTACCTCCGCCGGGCGTGCGCCGGGGCGGTCTATCTTGTTGACGACAACAAGCGGCGTTTTCTTTAACCCAAGCGCTTTTTTCAGCACAAAGCGCGTCTGCGGCATGCAGCCCTCAAAGGCGTCAACCAGCAGAAGTACGCCGTCCACCATCGTTAAGATACGCTCCACCTCGCCGCCGAAATCGGCATGGCCGGGCGTGTCCACGATATTGATTTTTGTATCGCCGTAATGCACCGCCGTGTTTTTGGAAAGTATCGTAATGCCCCTTTCGCGCTCCAGGGCATTGCTGTCCATCACTCTCTCGTCAACCACCTCATTTGCGCGGAATGTGCCGCTCTGGCGCAGCATTTCGTCCACCAGCGTGGTCTTGCCGTGGTCAACATGCGCAATGATGGCTATATTTCTCAAATTGTTTATCTGCATTTTGCCGCTCCTTTATCTGAAAGCTCCCGCTTAAGCTGCCGGCAGCTTTGCCGCGGGGCTGTGAGTAATCCGCTTGTATTTTACCACTATGCGCCCCGTTTGGCAAGTGCGAAAGCGGTTATTTTAATACCGTATTGCGCTTGATTTCCCCGGCTCACTTTACAAATTACCCGCCGTTTGGTAAAATGGCTTTATAAAATACTTGAAGTGTTTGAAAAAGAGGGGGATTTCCTATGGCACAGCTTATCAAAATAATCTCACCGCTTGAAAAGGTGTTTTTTGATTCTGCGGATGATTTCGATTCATTTTCCGCGTTTTCCATGATGAAAAATGAAAAAAAGTCGTTTCAGCTTCTGTTTTCCGCCGGGCAGGGGGAGCGTGTGCGGTTTTCCGTAACTTCACCGCTTAAGGAATATATGCGCTTCAGCCTTGCGGAATCCATACCGGCAAAAATGACCCGCCCTGATAAAGCGGACGATTATTATATCCGCGGCGGCAGACACGAATTTCCGGATCTTCTGCTCCCGCTGGAGGACTGTGCGTTTACGGCGCAGCGCGGCGGCATGTGCTGCGTTTGGGTGCAGCTTTCCGGCGATCTGCCGGCGGGCAGCTTTGAGGCGCGGTTTACCTGTAATGAAAAAAGCGAGGCTGTCAAAATTGAGGTTATAGGCGCCGTTTTGCCGCGCCAAGAGCTGATCTACACGAACTGGTTTCATACGGACTGCCTGATGAGCTATTACGGCTTTGAGGCGTTTTCGCCGGCGTATTGGCAGTGCGCGGAAAAGTTTTTGCGCCGTGCCGCAGAGTATGGAATGAACTGTGCTCTTACGCCGCTTTTTACGCCTCCGCTGGATACGCAGGTCGGCGGCGAAAGGCCCACCGTTCAGCTTGTTGACGTTCAGGTGACGGGTAAAAACGAGTATGTGTTTTCCTTTGATAAGCTGGATCAATGGATTGAAATGTGCGAAAAATGCGGCATAGAATATTTTGAGATGAGCCATCTTTTTACGCAGTGGGGCGCAAAGCACGCCCCCAAGATCGTTGCGCGCAAAAACGGAAAGGAAAAAAAGATATTCGGCTGGGCAACAAAGGCTTCTGGCAAAAAATACGCCGCTTTTCTGGCGCAGTTTGCTACCGCGCTGAAAAAGTATATAAAGGAAAAGGGTATCGCGCAGCGCTGCATCTTCCATGTTTCGGATGAGCCTGCAAAGCGCCAGCTAAAGGCTTACAAAAAGGCTGCGGGTATCGTTCATCAAAATTTTAAAGGCTTTAAGATCGCGGACGCGCTCTCGGATTTTTCCTTTTATAAAAGCGGCGTGGTGGAAACGCCGATCCCCGCAACGGATCATATTGCGCCGTTTATCGGCAATGTGCCGCAGCTGTGGGCGTACTATTGCGGCGCGCAGGGTTCAAAATATGTTTCAAACCGGTTTTTTGATATGCCGTCCGAAAGAAACAGGATCATCGGCTTTCAGCTCTATAAATTTGATGTGAAAGGCTTTCTGCACTGGGGCTATAATTTTTATTACACCCGTTATTCAAAGCGCCTTGCGGATCCGTTTACGGAGCCGGACGCCGGTGCAAAATTCCCTGCGGGAGACAGCTTCGTGGTCTACCCCGGCAAAAATTTTGAACCGCTTGATTCGCTCCGTCTGCATGTGTTTTACGACGGGCTGCAGGATATGCTTGCCCTAAAACTGCTGGAAAGCCTTGCCGGCAGGGATAGGGCGGTATCCGTTCTGGAAGAGGGTTTGAAATCGCCGCTCACATTCAGCGAATACCCGCATTCCGCCGAATGGCTGCTCAGCACCCGCGAGCGTATCAACAGCGAGATCAAAAAGCTTTTGTAATTTTAAGCGGCTGATTCCCGTCAGCTTATGGAGATGAAACTATGAAAAGATCGGTTATTTTAATCCTGCTGGTTGTTCTGATCGTGTGCGGCGCGGCAGCGTGCAGCGCAACAACGCAGAGCAATGAGGTTTCCACTACCTCGGTAACCGATGCCGAGGGGCAAACAAGATATTATGAATATGTGACCGGTGAAAACGGCGAGCAAGTGACCGCGCAGGGCGGCGGAGCCGTGCTTGCGCAGATCGAGACACAAGCAGACGGCACTGCCGTGACCGAGCGCGGCGGCGAATATGTTACCACGGGGGAAACGACTGTGCTTGCGCCGCAGAATACGCAAACTGCCGCGCCCGAATCGCAGGGCGGCACAGATGTATCCGCACAGGAAACGAACGCGGATAACGAGGTGCCGTTCGTTTCAACTGAAAATTCTACGAGTACTTCGCCCTCCCAAACCACAACAAGCACAACGTCCCCGTCAACTGCTGAAAACACAACCGTTACAACAACCCAGTCCGCTACCGATGCAGAGGGCTGGATAAACAAATGGTATTAAAAAAGATACAAGGGGCTGCCTCAGTTGCTATTCTGAGACAGCCCCTTTTTCCTGTGTATCTTTCCGTGCAGAATATGTATTGCCGTTTCTGTTTACCGCCACTCGATGCTTTCGCTCAGCAGGATCTCTCCGTTTGTATCTGCGCTTTGCAGCTCTATTCCGTTGGGTGAAAGGCGCATAATGGAAGCAACATACGAACCTTTGCCCACCGCGTCAACGCCGCCGTCAACAAAAACGGGGTAATCGCCGCTGCCGTCAAAATCCAGAACATGCTCGTGCTCGGCGGCAAGCAGGCTTACGTCAAGGGCGTTCAGTTTTGAGAGCGCGCGCTGTGAAAGCTCCGGCTCAATACAGATCTCTGCCGAATGGCACAAAGCTACAGTATTTTCTTCTGTACTTTCAACCGTTTCCAACCATTCTACCATGCTGCGCCTGTAATTTTCATAATCCACCATGCCGCCGTATTCCGGATGGGAATCCTCTTTGTCTTCGCAGCTGTCAAGCACCACAAACGCATATTCTCCAAGCGAAGTGGTGTAATAAAAATGATCATATCCAAGATAATCGGCAAGGTCCGCGGCGCTTCGCCCGCGTGTTTCATGATTGCCGCGGACATAGATTACCGGCATTGCGCCTCCCGTAAGATCTGCCGCAAAATCAAGTATATAATCTGCAATATCGTTTTCGCTCATAAGGGCCGGCGCACAGTCACCCAGCAGAATGACCGCCTGATATTCGCCTAACGCCTCTGCGGCAGTTTTTGCTTTCTCGTTTTTTGTATGCCAGTCAGAAACCGTTAAAATATCTATGCTTTCACCAAAAGCATCATGGAATGTGATGCTTTCGCTTTCTATCGTTTTGCCGAGCCGCCCGCCGTAGCTGAGCTCATCAAGGACTCTTGTTGCCCCCACTTTATACGTGTTGCCCGAAAGTTCGTCTTTCGGCACGGTTACGGTGTGGATTATATCATTGTTTTTTCTGCCGCCGTTTTCATCATAAACGCGCACGGTCTCGCCGCCGTACTCGTATTCAATATAAGCCGTTCCTTTTTCGCTTGTGGAAAAGACCACGGAATATGCGCCGCCGTTGTCAAACACAACGGGTGCGCTTGTGAATTCAAAAGGCGAAAACGGGAACACCGCATAAACGGCGGTAATGAACAGCGCAAGCGCCGTAATGCCTGAAACGGCACGGCGTGCTTTTTTGCTTTTCAGCAGGGGAAAAGCAAACGCAAAAAACGCAATACCAACCACAAACGCCCATATCGGAAAAGCGGATTTGAATAGCGCGAATGCGGAAGAAAGGCTCATGCCGTTATCCGTTATAAGCGCAACTGCCGAATAAATAAAAACGATAACCGCAAGCGCCTCGCTAATAAAGGCAATCACATGCATCAAGGTTTCCGAAAGGATTATTTTTTTATGCGCTTTTGCAACAAAGATCATGAACAGGCACGCAGAACCGATGCACGCAAAGACAAACAGCCCAAGCGAAAAACCTGTATAAAGCACATTATCCACAAAAACAAATCCGTATCTGACCGAATAAAACAGCAATACGGCAACTGCCGAAAATGCGGTAAAAAACGCAACAGCCCTTTTGCTGAACAATAACCGTTCTAAAATCTTTTTCATAATTCCAACCTCTTATCAAATGGCTTTGCGGCGGCTGTCTGCGCCGGAAAACGAACCGACGCCCGCTGCCAAAATCGGCACAGACGTTTCTGCCTGCGCCGAAGTGCTTTTGTTTTTAAGCGGTTTTATAAACCTTTTCTGGTTTGAATCTGTTTCCGATTCTGCCCGGTAACCGGTATACCGTTTCTCCCGTTGCCGCTTAAATTTGCGTTATTTATAAAGCGGGCCGTAGGTTGCGCAGGCGCGGTAATCGGCAGCCTGCAGATCGTCCGTGCCGAAGCCGCTCCAGGAATGGGGGCGGAAGATGCGCGCGGGATCCACATTGTGCATGTTTACGGGTATCCGCAGCATGGAGGCAAGCGTGATCAGATCGGCGCCCACATGGCCGTAAACGGTCACGCCGTGGTTTGCGCCCCAGTTTGCCATCACGCTGTATACGTCCTTAAAGGCGCCCTTGCCGGTAAGGTTCGGAACGAACCATGTAGTTGGCCAGGAAGGATCCGTTCTTTTATCTATAACGTTATGGATCTCGTCCGGCAGATCAACGGTGTAGCCCTCGGCAAGCTGAAGCACGGGGCCGATGCCGTCAACAATATTTACGCGCAGCATCGTTACCGGCATCTGCGCCCTGCACCTGAAATGGCTCGAGAATCCGCCGCCGCGGAAATATTCGTAATTCGCGCGGCACCAGTCCGTTGCGTTCAGACACGCCTTGATATCCTCGTTTGTGATCTCCCAAAACGGTTTCATGCAGTTTTCGCCCTTGTCGTTTTTGCAGGCGCCGCTGCCGTCAAGCGCCGTAGCGCCGGAATTGATCAGATGAATAAATCCGTTTGCCGCAAGGCCGTCCGGTCTGATTCCCGTAACTCTTTCACACGCTTCGGGGCTCCAGTATGTTCTTACATCGTGAAAACACGGCGCGCTGTTTGCCGTAAACGAACCCAGCATCATTGCAACGCCGTTCAAGGTGTCGTTTTCCGTTGCAAAGGGGGTGGGCATCTTGGCGCCGTTCCAGTCAAAGGAGGAAGCCATGATCGCCTCCGTAAAGTCCGCGTTCGGCAGCCAGTCCGTCCAGTTGCGCTGACCCTGAAATCCTGCCGCCACGGCGTTTTTGCCCAGCGCCTCTTCGTGCCAGCCCATGTCGTCCAGCTTTTTATTGCCGTAAAGGATATCCTTTACAACAATCGTCATCTTGGCAATGAATTCCCAGTCCTTATCGGGGTCAACCACTTTGGAACGTCTTATGATCTCCGGCAGATTCTTGCCGGCGTTCAGGTCAAAGCCCTCTTTACAGTTCTCTTTTATCCATTTGATTGCTCTTTCATATTCCTCGCCGTCATAGATCTCAAGCGTTATGCGGCGCAGGATCTCCGTCATATCCACCCATTCGGCGCGGATCCCCAGGTATTTCTGGAACATATCCGCATTGCAGTAGCTGCCTGCAATGCCCATGGCAACGCCGCCCAGATTTACATATGCCTTGTTTTTCATCCAGCCTACGGTCACTGCCGCCTTTGCAAAGCGAAGTATCTTTTCCGCTACGTCATCTGGTATTTCGGTATCCGTAATGTCCTGCACGTCATGCCCATAGATGGAAAACGCAGGCATGCCCCTTTGCGCATACGCGGCCATAACGGCGGCAAGGTAAACGGCGCCGGGGCGTTCGGTGCCGTTAAAGCCCCAAACCGCCTTTATCGTGTTCGGATTCATGTCAAAGGTCTCGGAGCCGTAGCACCAGCACGGCGTAACGGAAAGCGTGGCGATCACATTTTCCGTTTCAAACTGCCTTGCGCATGCGGCAGCCTCTGCGCCGCCGCCTATGGTGGTGTTGCTGATCACGCACTGCACCGCCTCGCCGTTCGGGTAGCGAAGCCTACTCTCAATCAGCTTTGCAGCCGCCTGTGCCATGCCCATGGTTTGTTTTTCAAGGCTTTCGCGCACGCCGCCCCATCTGCCGTCTATGACCGGGCGGATCCCGATTTTAGGATAACTCATAAATCTTTACCTCTCTTTTATTTATTTAATATTTTTAAATATTTGTCATAGTCGGAGCCGTTTTGCTCCGTATTTTCAGGCAGATACGTCTTAATGCTTTCGCTCTGCCTGATGATGCGCCTGCCCTCATTTATGCTTTTGATATCGCCCAGCGCGATCAGCTGCAGCATGATGTTGCCAAGCGCGGTGGCTTCCGCCGGGCCGGCCTTTACGGGTATTTCCGTTCGGTCTGCCGTAAGCCTGCACAGCAGAGAATCTTTTGAACCGCCGCCCAAAAGATACAGCGCGCCGAATTTTTTGCCCGTGTTTTCCGCAAGCTGCTTGATTGCGAATCTGTATTTCATGGCAAGGCTCTCATAAACGGTTCTGATCAGTTCGCCGTCCGTTTGCGGGAGCGCCTGCCCCGTCTCAGCGCAGCGGCGGGCGATCTTTTGCGGCATATCGCCGGGTTGTGAGAAAGCCGGGTCGTCCGCGTCAATAAAGCAGTGGCGGGGCGCGTCCTTTGCAAGCTGTTCCATATCGGCATACGAGTAATCCTTACCCTGTGCTTTAAAATCCTTTTTAAGCTGCTGGATCAGCCAAAGTCCGCTTATATTTTTTAAATAGTTTATTTTTCCGTTTGCGCCGAGTTCGTTCGAAAGCTCGTCGCGCATGCTTTTCTCCGTGGCGATCGGCTCGTCGCACTCGCAGCCGATCAGCGACCATGTGCCGCAGGATAAAAACGCCGCCGTTTCATCTTCTTCACACGGCATGGCGCACACGGCGCACTGCGTATCGTGCCCTGCCGCTTTGATGATCTTTATGTCGTTATACGCGCCTGCGGGCGTTGCGCTTTTTACAATCGGCGGCAAAGCGCCCGACGCCATTCCTGTAAGCGCAAAAACGTCTTGGCTCCAATCGCCGGTGCTGATATCCAGCAGCTGGGAGGTGGAAGCGATCGTCTGCTCCGCGCTCACCGCGCCGCAAAGCAGGTAGGCGATAAGATCGGGTATAAACAGCAGCTTGGAAGCGCTTTTGTCCTTTTCCGCAGCCAGCTGAAAAAGCGTGTTGATATTCATGATCTGAATACCCGTTGTTTTGTAAAGCGCCTGCCGTGTTATCTTTGCAAAGATTTTTTCGGGCGTCTCCGCCGTTCTGCCGTCTCTGTAGCAGTATGGCTGCGAAATCAGATTTCCGCTGCCGTCAAGGAGTCCGTAATCCACGCCCCATGTGTCAAACGCCATGGAATCCGCGCCGCCGTTTTTCTCCGCAATGCGTATTCCTTTTTTGATCTCGTTCATAAGATAATCAAGATCCCAGCGCAGGCTGCCGTTTTTCTCTTGCGGCGCGTTTTCAAATCGATGTATCTCTCTGTAGCTGATTTTGCCGCCCGAATATTCGGGCGGCAAAATCAGCTACAGAG
>URED01000002.1 GCA_900546785.1 uncultured Oscillospiraceae bacterium
TTTGTTCCAAATGCCATCCTTTTTACACCGGCAAACAGAAGCTTGTTGATACGGGCGGCCGTGTAGACAGGTTCAATAAGAGATACGGCAAAAAGGCGTAAATTAATAAAAGGCGGCGCGTTGCGTTGCCTTTTTTCTTTGGAGTGCTGGATGTGGATTATATTACTGTAGAGAAAGAAGCCTCTGCTGAATTTATTGAAAGAAAATCACGGTTTATCGGCTATGTAAAACCCGTGTCAACAGAAGAAGAAGCGCGTGATTTTATTGCGCTTGTAAACAGTAACCACCGTGAAGCAACCCATAATGTTCCGGCTTATGTGCTTTTAGATAATAATATTCAGCGTTGCAGTGACGACGGTGAACCGTCCGGCACGGCAGGCGTTCCGGTGCTGGAAGTTATACTGAAAAGCGGCGTTAAGGATGTTTGTGTGGTCGTAACACGCTATTTCGGAGGTGTATTGCTCGGAACCGGTGGACTTGTTCGCGCATATTCCCATGCGTCAAAGCTTGCGCTTGAGGCAGGCGGCATCATTACGATGGCAAAATGCGCGGTCTTACAGGTGGAGGCAGAATATTCATATTATGAAAGGCTGAGCAAACTGCTGGCGCAGTCCGGTGCAAATATTGAGGACTGCGTGTTTTCCGATGATGTTAAGATCATATTTTCCGTTCGGGAGCAAGAGGTTAGCGCAATATCAAATAAGCTTACCGAGATGAGCAACGGCAGATTCGTTCCGGTTAAAACAGGCGAGAAATATGCCAAAGTACAAAAATAATCCCGTGTTCTACACGGGATTTTAATGTAATATACAATATTTAATCAAATCTGTTTTTTTCAAGATGTATAACGTTTATTTCCGGGTGGTTGAACAGCCGCAGCGGAAATTCGGCGTTGCCAAGCCCTCGGCTGATTATCAGTTTCGGTCTGTCGCCGAAAGAGCCTACGGCGTATTTCGGAAACAGACCCTGCCCGGGGCTGTATATCGGGCCTATGAACGGCAGTATGAACTGCCCGCCGTGCGCGTGACCGGAAAGCTGCAGATCAAAATCATATTGCGCGTAATGATTTTCCTCTACTTTTTCAAAATTCTCCGGGAAATGGCTCAAAACGATCTTATACCCGTCAAGCTTATCCAATTTATCAAAATAAGGTTTCATGTCCTTGTATTTGAAAGTGCCCTTTTTTCGCGCTTTGTAGTCTTTGAAATCCGCTTGGTTTTCATCAAGCCCCAAAAAGCTTATTTTGCTTGAATTCACAGTGATTTGCGCCGTTTCATTCAAAAGCACGGTAAAACCCGTATCTGAAAGCTCTTGCATAAGCTCTTCAAAGTTATCAAGGCGCCTTTCGTGGTTACCCGTAATGTAAAATACGGGTGCGCGCTTTAAAAGCTCCTTGGCAAAATCAATCATTTTTTGCTTGTTTTTACATTTGTCATTGATGTAATCGCCTGTTACGGCGATAATATCCGGATTGATCTCATCAAGCTTTTTCAGCACTTTTTTAAAAGGCTTGGAATGCAGATCCGAAAGGTGCGCAAGCGTTACGGCACCCTCTATGTTATCGCTCAAAATTATATATTCCGTTTTGTCTATCCTGTTGTTTTGGCAGTAGCAAAACACCGGCAGAACAATTAAAATTATGAAAGCAATCAAGAAATAGATCATTTTTAAAACCTCATTTTGATAATAACCGCTTGCGTGCAGCTTGTCAAGCGAAAAAATGTTGAATAAAAAAGGATTTACGGTCTATAATACGTATTATTTATCAGATTATTGATATCGGTGATTTTATTGGGTATGAATATCAGAGAAAGAGCCGAAGAGGCTGAAAAAAATCTGTTGTGCGAATATGCGTCTTTTGCCTCAGCGTCTTTAGGTAGGGACAGAGAGGAAGAAGAATGCTCCATACGTACCTGCTATCAGCGGGACAGGGATAGGGTGATCCATTCCTCCGCTTTCAGGCGGCTCAAGCATAAAACGCAGGTATTTCTTGCGCCTCAAAGCGATTATTACAGGACAAGACTAACACATACGTTGGAAGTGGCGCAGATCGCGCGCACGATTGCAAGAGCATTGCGGCTTAATGAAGATCTTACCGAAGCCGCTTCTCTTGCGCATGATCTCGGCCATACTCCGTTCGGCCATGCCGGAGAAAAAGCGCTCAATGATCTTTCCGGTATCGGTTTTCGTCATAATGAGCAGAGCGTGCGCGTTGTTGAACGGCTTGAAAAGAACGGCAGCGGTCTGAATCTTACTAAAGAAGTCAGAAACGCAGTGCTTTGCCACAGCGGCAGTGAGAAAGCGTTCACACTGGAAGGGCGCGTACTTCGCTATGCGGATAAGATCGCATATATAAATCATGATATTGATGACGCCGTTGCGGCAGGAATTCTTGCCGAGGAAGATATTCCGGTCAATCTGCGCGATGCTTTGGGCTATCGGAAGACTGAGCGCATCAATACGCTTGTTTCCGATATTGTATATAACAGCGGCAGCGATATAACAATGAGTAAGGAATGCGAGAAAGCTTTTTCAGCGCTTCGGTCATTTATGTTTAAAAACGTATATGAAAGCGCAGTGTGCCGTGAAGAAGATGAAAAGGCGTACGATATTGTTAAAAAACTTTACAAATACTACATAAATAATGTTCACAAAATGCCTCAAACATATGTTATAATAGCAAACAGAGAGGGCGGCGAAAGAGCGGTTTGTGATTATATTGCCGGAATGAGCGATACTTATGCGCTCAAGCAGTATAATAAATTATTTATTCCTCGTTTGGAATTTTAACGTTAAGTATGCATTATATTAAGCTATTGATAAAATTATGAAAGGAGTGGTCTTTTGCCGGTCAACGAGCAGTTTTTGCAGGAACTTAAAAACAAGATCGATATAACGGATATCGTTTCAAGCTACGTGAGCCTGAAAAAAAGAGGTTCTACATATGTAGGCCTATGTCCCTTTCATAATGAAAAAACGCCGTCTTTTACGGTTTATCCTCAAACGCAGTCGTTTTACTGCTTCGGCTGCAGCGCCGGCGGGGACATGATCACTTTCTTAAAAAAGATAGAAAATCTGGATTATGTTGACGCTGTCAAACTCCTTGCGCAAAGGGCGGGTCTTCAGATGCCAGCGGACGGATTTGACGACAGTATGGCAAAACGCCGCCGCAGGATCTATGAAGCAAACAGAGCCGCCGCCAAATATTTTCATTCGGTTTTGATGAGCAGTGACGGCAGTGTGGCTCTTGAATATTACAGAAACAGAAAATTTACTTTACACACGATCAAAAAATTCGGACTGGGCTATGCACCGAACAGCTGGGATTCGCTTTTGAAACATCTTAAGTCGCAGGGCTTTACCGTTTCCGAAATGCAGGACGCAGGGCTTGTCATTAAAGGACAGAAGGGCAATTATTATGATTGCTTCAGAAACCGCGTTATGACGCCCATTATTGATGTTCGCGGCAATGTCATAGCATTCGGCGGGCGTGTGCTTGATGACAGCAAGCCAAAGTATGTCAATACAAACGACACGCTCGTCTATAAAAAATCCAATGAAGTTTTCGGTCTGAATTTTGCGAAGGACAGCGGTAAAAGCGAAATCATACTCTGCGAGGGGTATATGGACGTTATCGCCATGAACCAGGCAGGATTTACAAACTGCGTAGCAGGCTGCGGAACGGCGCTTAATTCCGAGCAGGTAAATCTTATCAGCCGCTATGCAAAAAGCGTCATATTGGCGTATGATAATGATGAAGCGGGTCAGACCGCGCTTTTGAGAGCGTTGAATCTGTTTAAAAACGCGGATATTAAAATCAGAATACCGCTTTTTGATTATGGCAAGGATCCGGATGAGATCATAAAAAACGTGGGCGTGGATAAATTCGGCGCCATGCTTGAAAACGCCATAAACGAAACGGAATTCAAGATTCTTCGTCAGCGTAAGAATTATAATATCTCCACCACACAGGGAAAGATAGATTTCATATCCGCTATAGTGCCTGTGCTTGCCGAGGCGGAGCCTGTTGAAAGATCTCTTTATACAGGCAGGCTTGCCGAAGAGCTCCATATTGATAAAAACGCCATAGATGCTCAGATCAATGAATATCTGCATCGCAGCAGCAGAAAACAGCGGTTCAAAGAAAGAAACGCACCTGTGCTCAATACAATAAGAGATAATCAAAAAATCGCCCGTGCAACCGGCGAATCCTCAAAAATGGTAAAGGCAGTTGACAGGATCATCTTTCTTTTGGTAAAATATCCGGACTGTATAAAGCTTTGCGGCGATCTTCAGCTGGGCGAGCTTCCCGACGGATTTTACAGAAAGGTTTTTGAGATCACTGTAAATAATATTAAAAGCGGTTATGATAATGATCTTATCAACTTTTCATCATTGCTATCCGATGATGAATTGAGCCGGCTGTCGGGTATCCTTGCGATCGGCAGGCAGAGCGCCGATCCGAAAAAAGAATTTGCAGACTGCATAAAGCTTGTGCGTGAGGAGAATGCAAAAAAGAACAAGAAATCCGCAGCAGATATGACGGATGATGAATTCAGAAGAATGTTTAATACATAATTTAAGAGGAGAAAAGATTATGGATAATAAAGCAAAGAACAATACAACGCAGCCGGAAGATAAAAAAACAGCGGCATTCAAAAAGCTTGTGGATAAGGGTAAGGTAACGGGCCATCTTACGGCGCAGGAGATAGACACGCTTATCGTTGATCTTGATCTTGATGTGGACGAGCTTGAAAAACTTAACGATATGATAGACAGTGCCAATATCAATATTATTGACGATTTTTCCTCTGAAGCGCTTGACGGTATCCCGCTTGAAGTAGATCTTCCAAAGGAAACGGATGCTGCCGATACAGTCGCTACAAATGACAACGCCGCTATGGACGATCCCGTTAAGGTCTATCTGAAAGAGATCGGCAGGGTTCCGCTTCTTACTCCGGAGGAAGAAATCGAATATGCAATGCGTATAGCTGATGATGATCCCGTTGCAAAGAAAAGACTTGCGGAGGCGAATCTGCGCCTTGTTGTAAGCATTGCCAAAAGATACGTCGGCAGAGGTATGCAGTTCCTTGATCTGATCCAAGAGGGCAATATGGGGCTTATCAAAGCGGTTGATAAGTTTGATTATACAAAGGGCTTTAAATTTTCAACATATGCAACATGGTGGATCAGGCAGGCGATCACAAGAGCCATTGCAGACCAGGCAAGAACGATCAGAATCCCCGTTCATATGGTTGAAACGATAAACAAGGTCAAAAAGGCAAACAGCCAGCTGCTGCATCAAAACGGCAAGGAACCGACTCCTGAGGAGATCGCCGATTTCCTTGACATGCCCGCCGAAAAAGTTCGTGAGATACTGCGCGTATCTCAGGAACCGGTATCTCTTGAAACGCCGATAGGCGAGGAAGAGGATTCCCATCTTGGTGATTTTATACCTGATGATGACGCGCTTGCACCTGCCGATGCCGCATCAATGAGTCTTCTTAAGGAGCAGCTTGATGAGGTTTTAAAAACGCTTACACCGCGTGAAGCCAAAGTGCTTTCATTGCGTTTCGGCCTCAAAGACGGTAACCCCAAAACGCTTGAAGAGGTCGGTAAGGAATTTAATGTTACAAGAGAGCGCATCAGGCAGATAGAGGCAAAAGCGTTAAGAAAGCTGCGCCATCCGAGCAGAAGTAAAAAATTAAAGGACTTTTTAGACTGATGATAACCGATGAACAGATTAAAAGGATAAACGAGCTTGCCCGCAAATCGCGTGAAAAGGGGTTATCCGATTCCGAAAAAGACGAGCAGGCACAGCTGAGGGCTTTATATATACAAAGCATTAAAGAAAGTCTGACCGCTCAGCTGGATCATACTTATATCGTTGATGAAAAGGGAAATAAGCGAAAGATTAAGAGAAAAGAGAAATGGGAAAATTAATCGTATTGGAAGGGCTTGACGGCAGCGGCAAATCCACGCAGACCGATCTTGCGGTGAAGTATCTTAAAAACGAGGGTATTGCTTTCAGAAAGATCAAGCTTCCGGATTATGACAGTCCGTCAAGCGCGCTTGTAAAAATGTATCTTTCAGGTGATTTCGGTAAGCATGCCGATTGCGTAAATGCCTATGCAGCGGGCGCCTTTTATGCTGTTGACAGATACGCTTCGTTTAATTTGGACTGGAAAAAGGATTATGAGAACGGACGTCTGATAATCGCGGACAGGTATGCAACCTCCAATTCTATCTATCAGATGGAAAAGCTTAAAACAGACGAGTGGGATGCCTATTTGGAGTGGAGTTCTGATTTTGAATACAACAAGCTGGGTATTCCGCGGCCGGATCTTGTTATTTTTCTGGATATGCCGGTGGCGATCTCACAGCAGCTTATGACCGAGAGGTACGGCGGTGACGAAAATGAAAAAGACGTTCATGAAAATGATGTTGCATTTCTTGAAAGCTGCCGCAGATCCGCGCTTTATGCTGCCGAGAAAGAGGGCTGGAAGGTCGTGCCCTGCTCAGACGGTGACGCACCTTGTTCCATAGAGGATATTCATAAAAAAATTACTGAATTGATAAAAGAGGTTTTATGCTGAATTTCAAAACTCCGGAGTTAAAGGATAAAGACTGGGTAACAGAGTGCTTTTCATTCGCGCACAGCATGAACTGCGAATATACTTTCGGCAACATTTTTCTGTGGCGCGCTTCCTATAAATCGCTTATTGCGCATTACAATGATTTCATTATATGCCGCTGGGGCACAAATGGCAGTTATATGTATTCATTGCCGATAGGTACAGGCGATTTTAAAGAGGCGGTAACTGCAATCATCCATGACGCACGCGCTTTGGGTATTCAGCCGCGTATTTACGGCGTTACGGAAAGCTACAAAGCTGTTTTGGAATCTGATTTTCCAGGTAAATTTTCTTTTGAATATGACGACGGAAATAATGATTATATTTATAAAACCGCCGATCTTGCAAACTTATCCGGTAAAAAATATCATTCCAAAAGAAATCATATTTCAAATTTTATAAAGAATCATCCCGATTGGCGCTATGAAGATATTAGCAGCGATAATATTTACGAATGTATTGAGCTTCATTCAAACTGGATCGAAACCAGGGAAAATACTGACAGCGAAGCCGATTATTCTTTGGAATTTGAGGCTGTACTGTCCGGCTTTGAAAATTATGACGCACTTGGCTTTAAGGGCGGTCTTATACGTGTCGGCGGCAAGCCGATCGCTTATACTTACGGCGAAAGCCTGAACCGGCATTGCTTCGTTACGCATTTTGAAAAGGCTCCCGCAGATATTCAGGGCGCCTATGCTATCATCAACAGGGAATTTGCAAAACAGCTTGAAGCAGACGGGTTCGTTTACGTGAACAGGGAAGAGGACCTTGGAATTCCCGGGCTTCGTAAAGCCAAGCAGTCCTATAAGCCTGATATTTGGCTTATAAAAGAAACGGCGGTCTACAATGGCTGATAGAATTGGATTTACAACAGATGATGATGGCATCATTGAACTATGGGTAGAAGTCTTTGGCGATTCTGAAGATGATATAAGGTTTTTCCTACAAAATTGTAAAAATAAATCATGCCTCGGATATTATAAAGACGGTCATTTGGTTTCCATGCTGTTCCTTATTGATTGTGAATACTGCGGTAAAAACGGCGCTTATATCTACGCCGTCTGCACAAAAAAGGCTTTCAGAAACGCAGGCTTTTCATCTGCCCTAATTGAAAAGGCCAAAAACCAAAATTATGATTTTCTTTGGCTGATACCCGCAAATGATTCGCTGTTTGGATTTTATGAGCGCTTTGGCTTTAAAACAAAGCTGTACTCTGACGGCCAGTATAAGAATAATGTGACCTTTTCTGAAAGCACGGACATTTGTTCTTATCTTTACGAGGGCAGCGATTATAAATTTCCGAAAGGTATGATATATTCGGATACAGACCTGCCGCAGGGCGGCACGGGATTTAAGATAAAGGAGTAATTGCTATGGTTTATGTATTTCTTGCAGACGGATTTGAGATCATTGAAGCTCTTTCTCCCGTTGATATGATGAGAAGAGCGAAAATAGATGTGTGCACAGTAGGCGTTACCGGCAACGTTGTTGAAGCTTCCTGCGGCGTTAAAGTAACGGCGGACTGTTCATTGCGTGATGTTGATATGAACAGCGCCGAGGCCGTTGTAATCCCCGGCGGTATGCCCGGTGTGAATAATCTTGAAAAAAACGATGACTTTAAGAAGTACATTTTAAAAGCCGCAGATGAAGGCAAGCTTGTCTGCGCAATATGTGCAGGTCCTTCGCTTCCCGGCAAATGGGGTCTTCTGAACGGTAAGCGTGCTACCGCTTATCCGGGATTTGAGCAGTTTTTGGAGGGCGCCGCTATTTCTGATGAATATGTAGTCAGAGACGGCAATTATATTACCGCACGCGGTGCCGGCGTATCGGTAGATTTCGGCCTTGAGATCGTTTCAGCGCTCCGAGGAACGGCAGCTGCTAACGAGGTAAGGAATACGATTCAGTGCAGATAAAAAACGATTTGCGGGCAGAATTCAGGCAGAAAAGGGCACGAACAGAAAACAAATCTGAAAAGGACAGGCTGATCTGCACTGGATTTCTTAACAGCCGTTTATATAAAAATGCAGAGGAGATCTTATGCTATTTCAGCACGGACAGTGAGATCGATACGATGCAGATCATTAATGCAGTTTTCAAGGACGGAAAACGTCTTTATTTGCCAAAATGCACCGATTTAAACGGTAATATGGATTTTTATTTGGTTGAAAGCCTTGATACGCTTATAACGGGTTCGTATGGAATAACGGAGCCTGACCCGTCTCTGTGCAGTCGTGCAGTTTGTTTTCATAACGCAGTTTGTATTGTTCCCGCACTGAGTTTTGACCGTTTTGGTTTCAGACTTGGCTACGGTAAGGGCTATTATGATAGATTTTTAGAAAAATTTACAAATATAAGCGTTGGTTTGTGCTATAATGAACTAATGAGTGATAAGCTTCCGGCTGAAAGCTATGATAAGCCGGTCGATTACATATTTACGCAAAGTGAGATTATCAGCTTGTAAAGGAGGCTTCTTATGGCAGACGATTTTAAGCTTGATGAAACGGGAATCAATCTTTCGGAAACAGATGCTGAAAATGAAAAGAAAGATGTCTATTTCACGAATCAGGATTATTCCGGTATTAAAACGGACAAAAAAGCATCTAAAACCGCAGCTTCGAAAAAAAGCGGCAAGGGCAAAAGGTCCAGCGTAGCCTCAACTTATCTGTTTTTTATTATCGTTATCGTTGTATCTATGGCGATTTCTGTCTACGCAATTTTCTGCATAAACGATGTTTTCGGAATGACGAAATCCAAGTCATCCGTAACTGTCAATTATGCGCAGGATATAGAATCTCCGTCAGATGCCATAGACCTGCTTGCAGACTATGATCTTATCACCTGCAAAAATTTCTGCAAGTTTTACGTCAGTCTTGCTACTGCGCTCATCGGTGATGATTATGATGCAACCGGGCCGTTTAAAGCCGGTGTGTATTACCTCAACGGCCAAATGGGTCTGGAGGGTATGCTTATAAATATGATGGGAGATACAGATACCTCAGAAACTGTCAGAATCATGTTCCGCGAGGGAATTACCGTTCCGGAAGTTGTAGATCTGCTTGTTGAGAACGAGGTCTGCGACAGAGCTTCACTCCTTTCCGTTATTGAATCAACGGATTTCTCCTATTCTCTTGTTTCCGGCCTTGAATCAAAAGAAACCGTGCCTTACAGGCTTGAAGGGTACCTTTTCCCGGAAACGTATGATTTTTATATAGGTCAGAGCGCTTCAAGCGTTATTGAAACGCTGGTAGGTCATTTGGAAGAAGTCATTACCGAAGAACACCGCGCAAAAGCGCAGGAGCTTGGTTATACCATGGATGAGGTAATCACAATCGCTTCTATCGTGCAGGCTGAAGCCGGCAGTGAGGACCAAATGCCTACCATAGCTGCTGTTATCGAAAACCGGCTTTCGGATACTACTAATTTCCCGTCTCTCGGCTGCCAGTCTACCTCTGACTATATAAATAATGAGGTTGCGCCTGCGCTTTCCTCCACTTCTGCGCATACGGCAGATTACTATTTGCAGTATTATAATACAAATTCGGATTCAACGGTGGTCGGCCTGCCGGAAGGTCCTATCTGTAATCCGGGACTTGCCGCTATAGAAGCAGTGCTTGAACCTGCGGATTCCAATGATTATTTCTTCTTCCACGATAATGACGGTAATTTGTATACTGCTGAAACATATTCGGAATTCAGAACGCTCATCCAGCAGTATGCTCCGTATCTCTCTTACTGATCGGAGTGGAATATGCAAAAGATAGAATTACTTTCCCCTGCAGGTGATTTTGAACGTCTTAAACTTGCCGTTCAGTTCGGAGCGGACGCCGTATACGTTGGCGGAAGCAGCTTTGGTATGCGTTCCAATCCCTCAAATTTCAATGCCGAACAGTTGAAAGAGGCTGTAAAGTATGTTCACGATAATGATAAAAAACTGTATTTAACATGCAACACTTTGCCCAGAAACTATGAAATACCTGCGTTGCCTGATTTTTTAAGATACGCGCAAGAGGTCGGTGTAGACGCATTTATCATTGCCGATATGGGCGTTTTACAGCTTGCAAAAAAATATGCGCCGGATGTTGAGATTCACGTTTCCACACAGGCCGGTATTGTGAATTACGCTTCTGCACTGGCTTATTATGAAATGGGTGCAAAAAGGATTGTGACCGCCCGTGAGCTTTCTCTTGAGGAGATCAGAGAAATCAGGGATAAATGCCCGTCGGAGCTTGAGATCGAAGTTTTTGTGCACGGCGCGATGTGTATGAGCTTTAGCGGCAGATGTATTCTTTCAGACTATCTTACGGGGCGTGATGCAAACAGGGGAGACTGTGCACAGCCCTGCCGATGGAAATACAGTTTGGTAGAAGAAAAGCGCCCCGGTGAATATTTCCCTGTAAATCAGGAAAAAAACGGTACATATATCTTCAATTCACGCGACCTGTGTATGATAGAACATATACCGCAGCTCGTATCCGCCGGTATCAATTCTTTCAAAATAGAAGGCAGAGCAAAGAGCGAGTATTATACCGCCGCAGTAACGCATGCTTACCGTGCCGCGATTGATGAGTATTTGCAGGCGCCTTCCGACGATTTCAAGCCGTCCGGCTGGATTGTTGATGAAATGGACAGAATAAGCCACAGGGAATATACAACAGGCTTTTATTTCGGACCGATAGAAAAAGGCCAGGTCACAGATTACGGCGGTTATGTGCGTTCCTGGGAAGTATGTGCTCTGCTAAAAAGCGTTGATGAGGGCAGGATAACTGTCGATCAGAGAAACAGGTTCTTTGAGGGCGAACAGCTTGAAGTTTTGGAGCCGTTTGCCAAGCCATACATGATTGAGGTGAAAAATCTGTTTTGCGAAACGGATCATGAAAAAACCTCTGTTGCAAATAAAGCAACCGGCGTTTATTCTTTTGACTGCAATATAAAAATTTCACCAAATGCCATATTCAGAAGAAAGAGCGATTAAATCACAAAGTCCCCGCGAATAATATCACGGGGGCTTTTTTATGGTCAAAAGAGTGATATGTATAACGGCGGCTGTTTCGTTGCTTTTGGCAGCGGCGCTCGGAAGAGTGGGGTACATCACATTAAGCGGTGATTATACCGTGTCATCGGGATATAACAGCTACACGCTTACTGTTTATAATCAGAGGCAAACGATTTATGACAGAAATATGCGCAAAATGAATAATAATGAAAACGTACTTGCAGCTGTTATACGCCCGAATGAAAATTGCCTTTCGGAACTGAGCCTGCTTTTTGAGCAAAGTGAAATCGAAGATATAGTTGACGAGCTTTCGCAGGGCTATCCGATCGTCAGGCAGATCGACACTTATGCCGATTGCCGTTATATTCAGATATATGAGATCAAAGAAAATGAAACCTCTGCATTTTTGAAATTCATTCAAAAGCAGTACAGCGAAACAGCCTACAGCATGAGCATAAATTTTTCGGTAGATGCTTTGGGACGGCTTCTCGACGGTGATGAAGGTGAGGTAATTGAAGAATATAATACGGATATCTCCCAGGGCGTTGTATTAACTGTAGACAGCGAAATACAGTCTGCGGTTGAGGAGGCTGCACAGTATATGCGAAAAGGCGCGGTTGTTGTTATGGATGCGCAGACCTCGCAAGTGCTTGCAATGTATTCCGCGCCTGACGATAATATGTTTCGCCCCGTGATGCCATATACGGTAGGTTCTGTATTTAAACTCGTTGTCTCCGCCTGCGCGATTGAAAATGATATTGATATTGATTTTAAATGTGAGGGGCAGATCACTGTTGGCGATACCGATTTCTCCTGTCAAAACGGAAAGGCGCACGGTCAGGAAACCATAAAATCAGCTCTCGCGAATTCATGTAACTGCTATTTTGTCAAGCTTGCGCTAACGCTCGGTGCCGAAAAGCTTCATGAAACGGCGCAGGCACTCGGCTTCGGTGACAATACAGAAATTATGCCGAAATATATTGTGAGCGACGGCAATCTTCCGAGTGAAACAGAATTGAAGCAATCCAAAGGACAGCTTGCACTTCTCGGTTTCGGGCAGGGACTTTTAACTGCAACGCCTTTGCAGTTCTGCACGGCGCTATGTACTCTGTCCGGTTCGGGCATCTATACGGAACCGTTACTTGTGAGCGCAACTGTGGATAATAACGATAGTGTTCAGAATCTGCCGTATAACACTTCGAAACGTGTTTTGAGCGAGGAGACATGCAAGACTCTTTGTGAATATATGCGTTACGTTGTAACGAACGGCACGGGTTCTGCTGCTGATTATAATGATCTGTCCGGTGGTAAGACCTCAACAGCGCAAAGCGGTATTTATATAAACGGCAGGGAAGTGCTTAACACGTGGTTTGCAGGAATCTATCCCTATAATGATCCGAAATATTGCATTGTTATAATGACTGAGGACGGTACGAGCGGTGCAAGAGATTGTTGTCCAATATTTCGTACTATTGTTGAAAATATAAGCTGAATATGGTAAAATAACACTGTACAAAAAAATGCGGAGGTGTTATTATGCAGTCCACTAAGGTAAAAACGCTTTTAATATATAAATATTTACGCCTGTATTCAGATGAAAACAACCCGCTTTCCTCGCATCAGCTTATTGATCTGCTCCAAAAGGACGGCGTTGTTTGCGAAAGAAAGAGTATTTATGCAGATGTTAAGGCTTTGACGCAGATCGGCATTGAGATCGAATCCGTCATGTCTCCTAAGCGCGGTTTTTACCTTAAAGCGCGTGAGTTTGAACCGCCGGAGGTACGCCTGCTTATCGACGCCGTAACTTCCGCTCCGTTTATTACGCCGAAAATGACCCGTTCTCTTACAGGCAAACTGCGCGGCCTGCTTTCCGAAAATCAGGCTTCGTCGCTGTCATCACAAGTCTTCAGAGAGGGCGTGAATAAGTGCGATAATGAAAATATTTATGATATTATCGATATGCTGGATAAAGCCATATCGCATAAAAGGAAAGTCAGCATCAAGTACCGTACAAGAAAGATAGATAAAGAAAACAAAAAGAGCTTTACTACCAAGATCTTTGTTTTATCACCTTACGCCCTGATCTGGAAAGATGACAGGTATTATCTTGTATGCAATAAGAGCAGTCACGATAACCTTATGAATCTGCGGCTGGACAGGATCAGGAATATTACGGTTTTAGAGGACGCGGCAAGACCTGTCAGCGAATGCAGTGAATATACGGTTTTCGATCCGGCGGATTATTCTTCAAAAATGTTCAATATGTTCAGCGGCAGTGTGGAGACCGTAACGCTCAGATGTCATCTTGATATGAGAGAACAGATACTTGACCGTTTCGGTTCAAACGTGCCGCTTGTTGCCGTGGATATATGGCATTTTGAAACAAATGTGCAAGTTGCGGTAAGCGACGGCTTTGTTTCATGGCTCATGCAGTTCGGCGATATGATAAAAGTTATCAGCCCGGCATATCTGGCGGATATGGTTGCACAAAAAGCTGAAAAGATTGCTTCAGTATATAAATAATACATATAAAAGAAAAAACCAGCAGGGGAGCTGCAAACAGCTCTCCTGCCGGTTTAATAAAAAGGGGCGGTGGGTAAAACCACCGCCCCTTAAATGAATTAAAATTCTCTGTAAGCGCTTCTGCCGCCGAGCGTAACTTCCTCGTCCCATTCATCCTGACCGGATTTGGTCATAACGTTTAAGAATATAATATATGTAATTAATTATCATATTAAATTAATTAATAATCCTAATTCACATCATTCGTTTTGCCATTTTTATGTAAATTTTTTGTTAATTTTAATTCATGTATGCAATGCTATCAATGTCTATATAATGATGCAAATTTTACAAATTTTATAAATAAATTCCAATTTTGTTTAATGTTTTCGTAAAATTTTATATTTTATTACTATAAATTTAATATTTCTATTTACTTTTTTATTGATTTATGCTATTCTATTTAGGAAATGTGGAAAAGTGGATTTTTTGTATAGTTTTCCCTTTAAGCCAATATACAAAATAACCATTTCACGAAATAAGCCGGAGATCGCTTTTTCGGCTATATTCAGGAGGTAAATTATGAAGAAACACCTTTCCAAAAGGCTGCTTTCGCTGTTTCTTGCTGTACTTATGCTTGCCTCAAGTGTGCCGCTTGTTGCATATGCTAAAAGTACGGAGTGGACGCAGGTAGCCTCTACAAACTTCGTTGGAGCAAGCTTTGATAAAGCTGCTGACGGCAGTGATGTTACATCTGCAAGTGATGTTGAAGCTCAAACAACGGAAAAGTTTTTGACAAATGCTCCAACCGTTGATAGTGGGGATCAGGCTCTTTCTTGGAGCACTGGTTCTTGGCAAAGCGTTTCACAGATGAACGCAAACGGCCTTTATGTGCCTGACGGATTTGTTTATCTATCAGGATACAGTGGCGCTTCTGGCGCAAATTACACACCTATTACAGGAGCTGAAGCATTTAAGATTGATCTTGGTTTCTATCGCACCTCAGAAAGCTATAGCGATTCGTCAAGATACGGCTTTTTCTTGATGGGTACCGGAACTCCGTACACACATCAGAAAACCTCTATGACCGATTCTTCTTACGCATTTGCGCAGGATGTAAACGGTGATGCTTATATAAACGGAACAAGCGTATATTCAAACGATTCCACTTATAATCTTTCGGCAACCAACGGCCGTTTATCTGCTTCAGAAGAATATCACTACATAATCTCTTATTCTAAGAACTATTTCCGTGCTTATATCACGGATTCTGATTATCAGATCGTGCAGACCATGTTTGCACATTATATGGAAAATTTTGATACAAGCAGAATAACCAGCATTCAGTTCGGCGATGATGACGGCGGCGACTATATTAAGGGCATGACTTATACCTCGGTCAAGTTTTACACCGGAGTTGAAGCTGAAACGGAAAATGCAATGAAAGATACTTCAAGAGATAAGTATCTGTTTGCATATTTTACCGGTCAGAATGATGCAGAAGGTAATGGCGAAAAGATCCGTCTTGCTGTTTCCGATGACGGCCTTAATTACGAGGCGTTAAACGGTAATGATCCTATACTGAATAATACTCCTAACGAGTATTATCCCTCCAACGGTGCATCCACCGGTAAAGCGGCTTCCGGTGCAGCACGTGACCCGTTCATAATTCAGGCAAGGAATGAAGATGGCTCAGTTGGCACAGGCTATTATATCCTTGCTACCGATCTTCGTGTAAACGGCAATGACTATACCAATTCCAAGTTCCTTATTTGGTATCTGGAGGATATTACAGATGTAGATACCGTTCAGCCATGGTCTGTAGAAACAACAGGCTGGTTCGGCAGATCGGATGCTACTGATTTCTATGCATGGGCTCCCGAAGCAATTTGGGACGATGAAATGAATATGTATATGCTCTACTGGTCCACGGGCGGCACCCTTGGTTATAATGATATTTGCCTCCACTACGCATATACAAGTGATTTTAAAACCTTCTATAATAAGGATATGCAGGAGCTTGGCACAACGGTTGACGGCTCTGTAGTCATGCCGCAAAAGCTGATCAATCCGTACTGGGGCACCGGCACGGGCGATAATAAAAATATAGACGGTAATATCACCTATGACGGCAATCTTTACTGGCTGTATTTCAAGCGCGAAAGTCAACAGCAGATCTATTACTGCCATGCTGAGAGTCCGAGCGGTCCCTACAGCGGTCCGGTTCAGTTTGTAGACAGCGACTTCACAAGCGGTCTTGAAGGCTGTGAGGTATTCCAGCTCAATGACGGTACATATGTATTGATGATGGATCATTATACCGATAACGGTAACTTCCTTATGTACACGAGCACAACGCTCAACGGCTTTGAGGGCAATATGATTGAAACTTCTAATATCAATCACCTGTCCCCACGTCATGGCGCTGTAACCTATATTACAACAGCGGAGTATAACGCACTTGCAGAAAAATTCGGCAAATCCACTTATGATGCAGACGGTATTCTTGATGGCACTGATGTTAACGATTACCTTGTTGCCCGTTACTTTACAAATTCAAATGTAACAGAGGATGCTACAGGTCACGGTTATACGCTTACAAATGTTGGTGCAACTGCAACTTCACAGGACGGCAGAGCTGCTGCACAGTTCGTTTCGAACGGCGCAACGGCTTCTAACCTGAGTAACGGTGATTATGCGTATGTCAGCATGAGCCAGATGTATCAAGATTATAACTTAAATGAAAAGGATGGCATTACGCTTGACTGGTACGCCAGCGCGAGTGCTCTTGATAACAGCCGATTTTTTGATATTTCAAATGCCAACATCGGTCAGCTGACTTGGGATACCAGGTATGATATGCCGTATGCTTATTATTCTTCAAAGAATGAGTTCGGCGTAAGCGGCGCCATTGCGCAGAGCTGGACGAACACGACCAATATTTGGCATCATTACACTGTAACCATAACCCATAATTATATGAACGTATATGTTGACGGTGTGCTGCAGAGAACAACGTATAATGCAGACGGTTCTGTTAACAGAGACGGTTCACCCATGGGCGCCTCCATTACGGATGAGACCTTCTTTGACACAGCTGTAGGGCAGGGCTACCTGCGCTTTTCGGCTTCCGTCTTTTCCGGTGACGTGCTGCTTGACGGCTATATCTCTGATTTCCGTATCTATAGCAAGGCACTTTCCCAGAATGAAATAACAACTTCAATCAATGCTCTTACGGCTTCCGATACAGGTGCTGATGTCGGCGATAATGAGCCTGCATTTTATGATCCGATGGAGGACACGGAAGACGGTAAAACAAGATATGACGCAACCGTTAATGATTCACTGCACGGTGACGTTCTGAATATGAACGGCGGCGTTGCCACGCATAATCCCACAGGCGGCTATGCCGGCACAGCTTCCAATACCGGTTATACGATTTCTATGTGGTATAATCCCGGTGCAACTATCTCCGGCAAGACGGTATTTAATATCGGCCGTTCAAATGATTTCAACGGTTCCAATCGTCAGTATTTTGAGCTGCTTGAAAACGGTACGCTTTATTATAACTGGGAAGTTAGTGGTACACCTTCCTATGTTGACCTATATGGTGTGTTTGGCGATGCTTCTCTTGAAGCAAATGAGTGGACGCACATTGTTATCCAAGTTGTTCCGGACGGAGATTATGATATATTTAACATCTATTTTAACGGCCATATGGTGAATTCAATTGATGTTTTTGCTGCCGGAAATAATTACAGCGGCAGGGCTGCGCATGATTATTTTGCTCAGTCCCATGATGTAAGTTATGGCTTAGGATGTAACTATTGGGCGTCTTCTTCCGAAGATGAATTTATAGATGATTTTGCTATCTATGCAGGACTTTACAATGCACAGAGCATCTACCGTAAAGACTCGCTGGATATGGCAAGCCAGCTGCTTGAAGCCGCCATTTCCGAATATGAGGAAAAAATGGCACGGATCGCAACGACCGGCGTTGTTTACACCAATATGCTTGACGCATATAAAGCGTATGACCGCGTTGTAAGATACCGTGACGCAGTACAGTACGGCGAGGTTGAGTCCAATGTAGACTATATTATTCAGCTTTATGATGAGCTGGTTAATATTGCGTTGCCCAATATGGAGGAATACACCGCGCCGGCAAGCAGAGAGGGGCTTACGCCTTCTGAATCTGGCACATCGACCAATATTGACGCGGCGTATACGAATAACCTGCTTTCGCCTGTAACGCTCAATACAAGAAAAGAGCAGGATAATCTGACACAGAATGAGATGAATGCTGCTATTTACACGAGCGCGTTCACATGGTTGTATACAGGTGAAGAAGGCGATACGCCTACCGCACCTATTGTCGGCGGTATCTACGCTAATAACGTTGGTACCTGGTTACAAGATGGTCGTTTTTATAGTATCGGTCTAATCTCTGAAACAGATAAGGTTGCTTTTGGTGACGACTGGTATATGACGCAGAATAATCCGAATGACGGTATTACTTACAGCATTTCCGGCAATTCGAATATGTCTTCCACTTATGGTGTAACAAATAAGTATCTGAGTTATGACAACCTTTCCGGTAACCAAACCTGGAATTACGGTTCCAGCTATCTCAGATATGTTGGTACCATGGCGGATGATGAGTATATCACCTCGTTTACACCGAACTATATGCATGATTATTATAGAAGTTGGGTTGGAGGCACTGGTAACTACGAGCAGCAGATCACCGGCTACACCATTACCGTAGTCAACTTTGTTCCGGCTAAGAATGCACTTGCTGAAACAACCAAGCATCAAGTGCTTGCAAACATCACGGATTACAATCCCGATGTTGTAGAAGATCTGCTTACAAGATATGATAATCTTACCGGTCTTAATTATATACTGAACAGCACTGCCGATGCAGCAACCCTTGCAGCTGAAGAGGAAAAATATGTTAATGAGCTGAATAACGCAGTGCTTCCTGATCTTGTTGAAGATAAAAAGGCAGATTATACAGAGGCAATAAATGCAGTAGATAATGAATCCACAAACTATAACGAGCTGGTTGAATCCGGCGAGTATCTGAATTTCACTGCTTCTTCTTGGCAGTCCTATGAGAAAGCGTATAACGCAGTCACAGAGCATTTCGCATCTCTTGATCCGTTTGGTGCAGATATGCCGTACGCAACCTCGCAGGATTATGTACAGAACTTCATAGATAACCTTGCGTCAGCTGCTTCGCATTTGGTTGTAAAAGCGGATTATTCATCTGTTGAGTCTGACTGTGCTCCGGCATCGGAATATACAGCAACAAATGATACTGAAAATCTTGGCACCAATTCAGAACAGCTTTACACCTATTCTACTTGGGTAGATTTTGACGCGGCGTATGGTGTGGCTGAGGTATGGGCTGGCAAGCCGATCGGCTTTAAGAACAATACGCCAATGTATGAGATGGAGTTTAGTCCTTATGACGGTACAGGCGGTGCTACGGAAGGTCAATATCCGTATATCGCAGTATTAGTCAATGATGAAGACGGCTCTTATTCGGTTGTTACGGACATCAGCATGATAAGGAATGAACAGTATGCGGATCAGATCGTGTACATGTATTATCAAACGCTTGGTCTGAACGGCTTCTATGAAAATCAAAATGATGAGAAAGTAACTCAGTTTGAAACGGGCGAGTGGATCCTGCTTAATGGTGAATGGATCAACCTGAATGGTTGCCGATTTGCACCGTCTACTGTGCCTGTTGAGTCAAACTTATCCACATATCAGAACAGCATTAATACAGCAGATACAAATGTTCAGACAACGCATACGGATCTTGCTGTCCCTGCTGATTATACTGCATACAATGCAACAACAGAACTTCTGAAGTATCAAGATATCGCCGCATTTACCGATGATTATATTGCTAACAATCTCGGTGAAGTATTTGCAAAGATAAGTGAACAGGGTACACAGGACGCGCAGGTCACCTACGCAAGCGGTCTTGAGGGCGTAAGCTCCAAAACCATTGAGACACCGGCATACGTAGCTAATGCGGGCGAAAAAGCTTATGTAGTTGACGCACAAGGCACTGTTTGGAAAGATACCTCTGCACAGGGTACTCTTGACAGCAATACAAGTTACATTCTTCAGCAGCTTCAGCTTGATAATACTACGGATACTTCCGCACGCAGAATTGTAAGTGTAACTTATAATTTTGTTGTTGGTGACAGCGGTGCTGAAACACTTGTTGAACAACCTACAGTTTACTACGGCGACAGCTATACTGCAACCGCACCTGAAGGCTATACGGTCTACAAGTGGGTGATCACCGGTGCAAATGGTTCCGTAATGACCGTTCCGTCCGCAGACAGCTATACAGCTTTGGTAACGGACGATGTTACGATCACGGCATACTGCTCTGAGACGCCTGCTGAAAATCAAGTTAGCTTAAAGGTTTATAACCAGTATAACCACCTTGTTCAGGAATACAACGTGGCAAATGATGCACAGATCACGCTGAACGGCGACAGCTATGTTGTAACCGGTTTTGACGCGGTTTCCGCAATGCCGCCGGCTCCGTTCTACTCTTTCGGTTACTGGACTGTAAACGGTGCCCAGGCAACTGGTAACACGATCAATGTTGCAGACTATGCAGACAGCAGCGAGATCCTTCTGAGGCCTGTATATGTTGTTGACGAGGCAGTTTACAACATAACGGTTGACGGTGAGGTCGTAAACCTTGAATCAGGTTCTCCCATCGTATATGACTCAGTCGTTTCAATAAAGCCGGCAGAGAACGCAATTGGTCTTGCAGTTTATATGAACGGCAGTTTCTATGCAGTATCTTATGGAACAGATGCTTACACATTCTTTGCTGCCGGCGATATGTCGTTCTACTCAATCTATAAGAACGAGGATGGCTCATTCACGATTAACGGTACGCCGATAACTTCTGCTTCCGATTATGAGACATACAGAAAGCTTGACGGCAGACTGCCATTTGTATATTCGATTAGCAGATCCGCAGACGGCATTTATTATACGTATAGCGCCTCCACGTTCAATATTCCGGAGGGTGCTGTTGTTACCGAAGTCGGCACGCTTTATACAATTAACGCTGCTGTTGCAAACGAAAACGATTTTGTTATCGGTGCAGACGGCGTTTATGCAATAAGCGCTAAGAACCAGCTTGATACGATGCAGTACTGGTTTGGAATCAATAATCATCCACAGGGTAACACGATCTATACCAGAGCTTATGTCAAGTACAGCTTCACAACCGGAGTAAATGAAGGCAATATCAATCAAGGTACTGAAATTCAGACGGTTGATTACGGCAACATTTGCTCAAACTGATAAAGGAGGAGTATATAAATGAAGAAGTTTTATGATTCTCCTTCTGTGGAGATTGAAAAGTTTACTGTTGAAAATCAGATAACCACTTCAATTAATGAAGGCGGCGAAATTGTTAATCCTTGGGACCTTCAGACAATGAATGATCTAGAATATTGATCAAAGTGGGCGGAGATTTTATCTCCGCCCTTATTTTTACCAGTAAGAATGTAAATAAATTATTAATATTGTTAATAAAAATTTAACAAAGCATTGACCTTGCTTTACGGCAGTACTATAATATCTAAAAATAAAAACATATGGTGATTTTATGATTAGGTCTATGACGGGATTCGGCAGAGCAACTGCGGAATCTCAGGGATATTTTATTACGGTTGAATTAAAATCCGTTAATCACAGATATTTTGATTTTAACTGTCGTCTTCCCAGGCAGTATGGTTTTGCTGAGGAGAAGCTTAAATCTTATATCAATTCACGTGTTGCACGCGGAAAGATAGATTGCTTTTTGGGCGTTGAGGCACTTAAGACTGATGACGCTGAAGTGCTTGTAAATCACACGCTTGCAGGTGCTTATGTACAGGCTCTAAAAGAATTGTCAGATACTTATGCTTTGCAGGCGGATTTCGGCGCTTCTGCAATTGCACGCTTTCCTGATGTGCTTGTTTTAAAAAAGAGCGATGAAGATGAAGAATTGCTTTGGTCTCTAATAGAGCCTGTTGCCAAAGAGGCGGTAGATAAATTCATTGCCATGCGCGAGGTTGAGGGTGAAAAAATGCGCCGTGATGTTGACGCACGCGCGGGTTTCATACTTGATTGCGTTTCTTTCATTGAAAAACGTTCTCCCCAAACCGTTAAAGAATATAACGATAAGCTTATTGCTCGCGTACATGAGCTTATAGGTGACGTAACGCTTGACGAGAGCAGGATCATTCAGGAAGTTGCGATTTATGCCGATAAGGTTGCCGTTGCGGAAGAGACAGTAAGACTCCGCTCGCATATTGCGCAGCTTAGATCTTTTTTGAACAGTGAGGAAGCTATCGGCAGAAAAATGGATTTCCTTGTGCAGGAGATCAACAGAGAGGCAAATACGATCGGTTCCAAAGCCAGCGACGTTGAGATTGCTCGCAAGGTTGTTGAGATCAAGGCTGAAGTGGAAAAAATCCGCGAACAGATTCAGAATATTGAATAGCATTTCGTCTTACGGAAAGGTGATCTTATGGAGTTTGTGAATATAGGATTCGGCAATCTTGTTAACGCTTCAAGGGTAATATCCGTTGTCAGCCCGGAGTCGGCACCTGTTAAAAGAATGGTTCAGGAGGCAAAATCAAGCGGTATGCTGATTGACGCTACCCACGGCAGAAAGACCATGAGCGTAATTATTACGGATTCCGATCATGTTCTTTTATCTTATCTTGATCTGAAGCAGATTGCGCAAAAATTTAATGCAAAGGAGGCGGTTCAATGAAAAAATCGGGAATGATCGTAATATTGTCTGCCCCAAGCGGCTGCGGAAAGGATACCGTGTTCAGAGAGATATCAAAAATAAGAAATGACGTTTTTGAATCTGTTTCCGCAACCACGCGAAAGCCGAGAAAAGGCGAGATTGACGGCGTTGATTATTTTTTCAAAACAAAAGACGAATTTGAAGAGATGATCGCGCAGGACAGTTTTTTAGAGTACGCAAGCTATAATAACTGCTATTACGGAACGCCTGCTGCACCCGCCGTTGCGGCTGTGAATAAGGGAAAGATTTGTTTCCTTATCATTGAGCGAAAAGGTGCGCAAAAGGTTATGAAGAACTATCCGGATGCCGTATCGATTTTTTTGATGCCGCCGGATATGCACACGCTTGAGCACCGCCTCAAAAAGCGCAATACAGAGAGCGACGAGGTCATAAAAAAACGCCTGAAGATTGCTGAGGAGGAAATTGAAGCCGCCTCAAAATTCAATTATGTAGTTGTAAATGACAAGCTGCAAAGAGCGGTTTGTGAAATTAATGATATACTTAACGCTGAGCTTGAAAAGCGTAATAATGACTGATAGGAGATTATAGTATGTTTAACCCGGATTTAAAGAAACTTTTAAAGGACTGCAACAGCAGATACAGCCTTGTTGTAGGTGTTGCCAAAAGAGCGCGTGAGATCAGAGACGAAGCTGTTAATAACGAGGTTTTGCTTAACGAAAAAGCAGTTTCTACAGCTATAAACGATATTTATGACGGCAAATTCGTTGTTGAAGAGCCGGAAGAGATACACACGCAAAAGCAAAAGGACGCAAAAAAAGCCCGTCAAAATCAAAGTTCAAACGGCACTGATACCAAGGAGTAATGAACAGGCTTATAGCCACCGTTGCGGTGGAAAACACTTTTTTCAGCTCCGGTGAGGATTATGATTATTATGTTCCACATGAGCTTGAAAAAAGCATAAAAACGGGAAGCCGTGTGTATATCCCGTTCGGAAGAGCCAATACAAAGCGCAGAGGAATCGTTGTAAAGCTGTTTCATGCACTTAATTCCGAACTTAAGGAAATACTTTCTGTTGATGAAAAATATCCGGCGTTGCCGGAAGAGATGGTATCTCTCGCGCTGTGGCTCAAAGAACGCTGCTTTTGTACAACATATGATTGTCTGCGCCAGATGCTTCCGCGCGGCATTGATAAAATCGGAGACAAAAGCAGTAAGATGATCTGCCTTGCTGACGGCGAACTGCCGCATTTGAAGCTAACGCCGAAGCAGCAATCTGTTTACAGCTTATTGTGCGACGTCGGCTCTGCACAGGTCAATGAGGTTTGCAATTTTTGCTCCGTCGGTAAGGGCGTGCTCGATAATCTTGTCAAATACGGTGTTTGCCGATATTTTGAGAAAGAAGTATACAGAACGCCGTTTAAAGATATTACCGAATGTGGCGAAAAATCCCCTATAACGCTTTCAAAAAGCCAGCAGAGTGCCTTCAACACCTATCTTGCTATGATGAAAAAAGATGGCGGAACGGGGCTGCTGTACGGTGTGACGGGTTCCGGAAAAACACAAGTGTATCTTAAGCTGATTGATGAAGCCCTTAAACTGGGTAAGGATGTTATAGTGCTTGTGCCTGAAATCGCATTAACGCCGCAAATGCTGTCTATTTTTCATAAAAGATACGGTAAGAAAGTTGCCGTGCTGCACAGTGGTCTTTCCATAGGCGAACGAACGGATGAATATAAACGTGCAAGCAGGGGAGAAGCCAAGATCGTTGTAGGTACCAGAAGCGCCGTTTTTGCACCGCTGAAAAATCTTGGACTTATCGTTATGGATGAGGAACAGGAACACACATACAAGAGCGAACGTACACCGCGTTATCATGCGCGTGAAGTTGCCAATTTCAGGTGCAAATTTAATAAGGCTTTGTTTTTGATGACCTCTGCAACACCCAGTATTGAGAGCTATTCCGCTGCTGTCAACGGCAGATACACCCTTTGTGAGATCAACGAAAGATACGGCAGCGCTAAGCTTCCCAAAGTCATAACCGTTGACATGAAATCAGAGATGGCTAAAGGAAACAAATCTCCGATTTCAGGCACTTTACAACAGCTAATACAGGAAAATCTTGATAATAAAAAGCAAACCATATTACTTATCAACAGGCGCGGATATAATACTTTTATCGCCTGTAACAGCTGCGGTCATGTAATAACCTGCCCGAATTGCAGTATCAGCTTAACGTATCACAGCTATAACAACCGTCTCATGTGCCATTACTGCGGCTATTCCAAACCGCTTGATAATGTATGCCCGGAGTGCGGGAAAAACAGCATCAGGTACAGCGGTTACGGCACGCAACGCATTGAGGACGAACTTAAACGGCTGTTTCCAAATGCTGCGCTGATCAGAATGGACGCGGATACCACAACGCAGAAATTCAGCCATCAACGGATATTTGACTCGTTTTTGAACGGAGAATACGACATTCTTATCGGTACTCAGATGGTTGCCAAAGGGCTTGATTTTCCGAATGTCACGCTTGTCGGCGTGGTCAATGCCGATAATTCGCTTTATGATGAAAGCTATCTTGCAAATGAACGTTCGTTCGATCTTATCACGCAAGTGGTGGGCAGAAGCGGCCGGCGCGACGAAGCGGGCAAGGCAGTTATCCAAACGATAGATCCATATAATGAGATCATCGATTTTGCCTCTGCTCAGGACTATAAATCGTTTTTTAAAAGCGAGATGGCTTTAAGAAAGATGCTGACATATCCACCGTTTTGCGACATATATTTTGCTTCGTTCATCAGCGAAAATGAAAACAGTGCCGCGCTTTGTGCAAAAGCTTTTTTTGAACAGCTTGTGGAACTTAATAAAACGGTCTACAGTTCAGAAAAACTGATCGTTTTAGGGCCAAGTCCGTCAAAAATAAGCAAACTGAAAAACAATTACCGCTACGGGCTGACTGTTAAGTGCAAAAATTCAAAATCAGTTCGCAAAATGTTAAATGATGTATTAAAATATATTGATAAAATCAAAGAATATAAGGGCGTTTCAGTTGCAATAGACCTGAACCCTTATGATTTGAATTAATACCCGCTCCAACAGGCTGCGTTGCTGCGGAAATAAAATTGCAGCCGGAAAGGCAGTGTAAACAATGGCTCTCAGAAATGTTGTTAAGCTCGGAGATCCCATTTTATATAAAAAAAGCAGAAAGGTAGAAAAATTTGACGCAAAGCTTGCCGTTTTGATAGACGATATGTTTGAAACCATGTATTCGGCTAACGGAGTAGGTCTTGCCGCGGTTCAAGTGGGAATACTAAAAAGAGTGGTCGTCATTGATATCGGCGAAGGTCCAATTGAGCTTGTTAATCCCGAGATCACGCTTCAGGAGGGTGAACAAAAGGAAAGCGAAGGCTGCCTTTCTCTGCCCGGAAAATACGGCGTTACGCTGCGTCCCAAGAAAGTGCAGGTAAAAGCGCAGGACAGAAACGGAAAATGGCAGGTCTTTACCGGTGAAGACCTGAAAGCGATTGCCTTTTGCCACGAGATTGACCATTTGGACGGCGTTTTATTTACCTCGCATCTTATTGACGGAAAGCTGGAGGAGCAATGAAAATCGTTTTTATGGGTACGCCGGATTATGCCGTGCCCTCACTTCAAAAGCTTATCGATGAAAAATATGACGTCGCCGCTGTTTTTACACAGCCGGATAAAAAGGTTGGCAGAAAACAGCTTTTGACTCCGCCGGCTGTAAAAAAAACCGCTGTTCAAAACGGTATAAAAGTTTATCAGCCCAATACTTTTAAGGACGGAGCTGCCGAGCAGATATTAAAAGATATAGCGCCGGACGCAATCATTGTTGCTGCCTACGGTAAAATACTTCCGAAATCTGTATTGGAGATACCAAAGTACGGTTGTATAAACGTTCACGCATCTCTCCTGCCGAAATACAGGGGGGCTGCTCCGATTCAGCATGCAGTTCTTGACGGTGAAAAAGAAACAGGAATTACGATCATGCAGATGGACGAGGGCATCGATACCGGTGATATTTTATACGCGGTCAGAACTAAAATCGGTATTAACGAAACATCTGCCGAGCTATTTAAACGTTTGGCGGCTTTGGGCGCCGATGCCCTGATTCAAGCGTTGAGCCAAGTTCAGAGCGGAAATGTTGTGCCTGTTAAGCAGACCGGCGAATCATCGTATGCACATATGATAGATAAAACCCTGTGCCCGATAGACTGGAGCAAGTCGGCTTTTGAGGTGCACAATAAAATACGCGGCTTACAGACATGGCCCTGCGCGGAAACACTGATAAACGGTAAAAGAGTAAAGATCCACGCTTCAGTTTTATGTGAGGGCAGAGTCGCAAAAGCAGGCGAGGTCATAAGCTCAAACGGTGAATTGATCGTTTCCTGCGGAGACGGGAAATGTATTTCAATTACCAGTCTTCAGCCCGAGGGCAAGAAAATTATGGATATTCGTTCCTATCTTGCCGGGAATCCGCTGAATAGCGGTTTGATCCTGGGCGAATAGACAGCATGTGATTTTCTAAATATCTATCCAAAAAAGGAAGGTTTTTATGGATTTATATATCTATTATTTAACCGGCTTTATCATGATACCGGTCGTTATCTTCGCATTTATTTGCCAGATTAAAGTGAATTCAAATTATAAAAAATACAGTAAAATACGCAATGCACGTAATATGACAGGCGCTCAGGCCGCATATGAGCTGCTTCAAATGAACGGTGTTACCGATGTCAGAATCAAGCGTATTGCCGGCAATCTTACCGATCATTATAATCCGAGAACGAAAGAGATCTGCCTTTCTGAAGGAGTGTTCAATTCAAACAGTATTGCGGCGGTGGGTATTGCATGCCACGAGGCCGGACACGCCTGCCAGCATGCAAAAGGATATTTTCCGCTTAAGATCAGAAATCTGGTCGTTCCGGTAACCAGATTCGGTTCATATTTGGGTATACCGCTTGCCCTTATCGGAATTTTTATCAACTGGCAGCCGCTCGTGTATGTTGGTATAATTCTCTATGCAGCCGTTGCGCTGTTTCAATTAATCACTCTGCCTGTTGAATTCAATGCTTCAAAAAGAGCTTTGCAAACGATCAAGGCAAACGGTTTCCTTGTAGGAACCGAATATACTGGCGCAAAAAAAGTGCTTACCGCTGCTGCGTTAACTTATGTTGCCGCGCTTGCGTCGGCGCTTGCAACCTTGCTTAGGCTCCTGCTTGTTGCGGGCAGAAGAAGGTGAGTGCTCAAAGACAGGCGGCGTTTGAAACGCTGTATCGGATCTGCTATGACAGCGCATATTCCAATATTGCCGTAGATAACGCACTTTCTCAGCTGAATGAGGGGAAGGCCTTTACGGCGCGTATTGTTTACGGTGTGCTGGAACGGCTTATCACTTTGGATTATATCATTGACAGATTCTGCGATAAGCCTAAACCAAAGCTGAGGATCATTCTCAGAATGGGCGTTTACCAGCTCTATTTTATGGATAAGGTATCGACCGCCGCTGCGATTGATGAAAGCGTAAAGCTTGCAAAGGCAAACGGTTTGAAGTATTATTCATCGTTTATCAATGCCGTTTTGCATAAAGTGGATTCCAACAGAATAAATATAGACGAGCTTGACGATATCAGCGTCAGATATTCTGTACCCCAAAGCCTTATCAATATGTGGATAAAGGCGTACGGCAGAGAAACTGTGCTGCAATATCTTCCCGGGCTTAATGAAGCCCCTCCGGTGTTTGCTGTTCCGAATTCTTTCAATACCGATGCCGATGCGCTTTGTACCATGCTAACGGTCGAGGGCGTTAGATGCAGCGTATTTGAAGATATTGTTAAGATCACTTCATCACCGGATCTTACGTCGCTTGAGGCCTTTAAAAACGGATTTTTTTATATTCAAGATGTCAACTGCTATAAGGCAATAAAAGCGCTTGATATTAAACAGGGAGAACGTGTTATTGATGTTTGTGCTGCTCCCGGTGGAAAAAGCTTTACTGCGGCAATGTTTGCGGGGAAATCTGGAGAGGTTTTGTCTTTCGATCTGCACAAGAGCCGTGTTTCGCTTATAAAGGAGGCTGCCGGCAGGCTTGGACTTACAAACATTTCTGCTGATGTAAACGATGCCTGTGTTTTTAATGATAGGATCGGTTCGGCGGATAAAGTCATCTGCGATGTACCCTGCAGCGGATACGGAATCGTAAGGCGTAAGCCGGAAATCCGATATAAAGAACTTGATTCGATCAAGGGATTGCCGGATATACAGCTTAAAATTTTAAACGTTAGCGCAGGCTATCTTAAAAACGGCGGCAGGCTTTTGTATTCAACCTGCACGCTTAACAGGCGTGAAAACGAGGCTGTTATTGACAGATTTTTGAATGAAAATAAAGCATTTTCGGTATTGCAGATGAAAACGTTCTTCCCCGGTGAAAATGACGGAGACGGCTTTTTTTACTGTGTGCTTGAGAGGAAATAAATGAAAACGGATATAAAATCTTTAAGTTTTGATGAGCTCGTTGCGCTTGTGAATGCACTTGATCTTCCTAAGTACAGAGCCGGGCAGCTTTTTTCGTGGCTTCATAAATTCGGCGTTACAGATTTCAGCCAAATGGCCAATATTCCAAAATCGATACGCTCTGTTCTTGCCGAGCGTTATTACATTTCCGGCTGCAGCATAGAAGAAAAATATGTTTCAAGGATTGATTCAACCGTTAAATATCTTTTTAGATTACATGACGGCGAATACATAGAATCCGTTATAATGAAATATAAATACGGTTATACGATCTGCGTTTCAAGCCAGGTAGGCTGCAAAATGGGGTGCAGATTCTGCGCTTCTACGCTTGCCGGTTTCAAGCGTAACCTGACGGCGGGTGAGATCGAAGGTCAGATTCATGCTGCGCAGACAGATCTGAATATCCGAATCTCGCATATTGTTCTTATGGGTATCGGAGAGCCGCTGGATAATTTTGACAATGTTATAAGATTTATAGAAAACGTCAATAACGATAACGGGCTGAATATCTCTGCCAGAAATATAACCCTTTCCACCTGCGGTATCGTTCCCAAAATCAAAGCGCTTATGCAGCTCAATCTGCAAATCACTTTAACAATATCTTTGCATGCTCCCAATGATGAAATAAGGAGCAGAACTATGCCTGTTAATGAGAAATACGGTGTTCATGAGCTGATCGCCGTATGCCGCGAGTATGCGTTGCGTACTTCGCGCCGCGTTTCGTTTGAATACACCTTAATTAAAGACGTTAATGACAGCAGGGAGTGTGCCGAAGAACTTTCCGAACTTATAAAAGGAATGCTCTGCCACGTAAATCTTATACCGGTAAATAATGTTGATGAGCGAAATAATATCAGAAGCACGGACGAGTCTGTTAATAATTTTTTACAAATATTGCAAAAAAACGGCATTAATGCTACAATAAGAAGGACTTTGGGAAGCGATATAAACGCCTCCTGCGGTCAATTAAGAAGAAAGAAATCAGAGGTGGCTCAATGAAAATAGTCGCTAAAACCGATAAGGGCAGAGTTCGCTCTTCAAATCAGGACGCATATGCAGTAGGTGAATTTCCTGATGAGGTCGCTTGGGCAATCGTTTGCGACGGTATGGGCGGTGCTGCCGGCGGCAATATTGCTTCCGCGCTGGCAGTTAAGGTGATAAGCGATAAGATAAATGCTGCTTATCGCTCGGAAATGAAGCCATCTTCAATCAGAAATATGCTGGATTCCGCCCTTGTTGCGGCGAATATTGAGGTCTATGATCTGGCGGATGCCAATCCCGATCTTCGCGGAATGGGTACAACTGTTGTGTGCGCCATCGTTAAAGATTCCTGTGCTTATATTGCCCACGCCGGGGACAGCAGAGCGTATATTTTCAAAAGCAACGATAAACTTGAGCAGGTGACCACCGATCATAGCTTGGTTCAGAATTTGGTAGACAGCGGTAAGATCACAAAAGAGGAAGCCGAGCACCATCCGAATAAAAATATTATTACAAGGGCAATCGGTGTTGATAAGAGTATAAAAATCGATTTTGACGAGGTTGACCTGGATGATGATGAAGTTCTGATCCTTTGCACGGACGGACTTTCAAATTATGTTTCAGACGATGAGATGATAAGCGAAGTCAAGGACGGGCGCTATTATGCGTTTGCAGACAGGCTTGTAAAAAAAGCGAATCATAACGGCGGCGGCGATAACATTACAGTTGTTGCCATTGCAAAATAAGATTTGAATTTGCCCGAAAGGCTGTGGTTATATAAATGGAAAACTATGTTGGGAAAAGGCTTGACGGACGTTATGAGGTTCAGGAGATAATCGGCGTAGGCGGAATGTCCGTGGTCTACAAGGCGTATGATAATGTGGACGACAGGATCGTAGCCGTCAAGATCCTTAAAGACGAATTTTCAAGCGATGCCGATTTTGTTCGCAGGTTTAAAAATGAATCCAAGGCGATAGCAGTGCTCTCCCATCCGAATATCGTTAAGGTATACGATGTCAGCTTTGGTGAAAAAGTGCAGTATATCGTAATGGAATATGTAGACGGCATTACGCTTAAAGAATATATCCAAAAACAGCATATTATTACTTGGAATGACGCTGTGTTTTTTACAACGCAGATACTCAGAGCGCTTCAGCATGCACATGATAAAGGCATAGTCCACAGGGATATAAAACCGCAGAATATCATTCTGCTTCCGAACGGAAATATCAAAGTAACGGATTTCGGTATAGCGCGTTTTTCAAGGACGGAAACAAGGACTCTTACGGAAAATGCCATCGGTTCCGTGCATTATATCTCGCCCGAACAGGCAAAGGGCGAGCTTACCGACGAGCGTGCAGACATATATTCTGTTGGCGTAGTGCTTTACGAAATGCTTGCGGGCAAGGTGCCTTTTGACGCAGACAGCGCGGTTTCCGTTGCGCTTATGCAGCTTCAAAAGGAGCCTAAAAAGCTTACGGAGATCAATCCGAATATTCCTCTCGGAATCGAGCAGATCTGTTTTCACGCCATGCAGAAAAATCCGCAGGACAGGTATCAGACCGCCACGGAAATGCTGCTTGATATTGAAGAAGTAATAAGAAATCCGCAGGCAACTTTTGATTACACATATTTTGTGGATAAAGAGCCCACAAAATATGTCTTTAAAGAAGATGTTCCCCAAAAATTAACGGAAGAAGATGATTACGAGGAAGAGATAGCTTCCGATCTTGACCCAAACCACAAGAAAAAGGTCATAACGGCTGTGGTTGTCGGCGTTGTGCTGTTGATTGCTGCGGTTGTAGGTATCGTTTTGTTTATGACGCAGGGCGTTAATACTTCTTCAAGGCAGTTGGAAAATTTTGTTGGCATGTCATATGACGAGCTGGCGTCAAGCGAAGAGTATGATTACCAATTTGTAGCCGAATATGAAAAAACAGATGAATTTACACCCGGCACTGTTATTTCTCAAATGCCGGACGCTGGCGAAAGGGTAATAGCCGGCTCAACGGTAACGCTTTATGTTGCGGCAAGCAATGATGATATTGAAGTTCCGAATCTCTATGAATATACTGTAGAGGCTGCGGAGAGGGTTCTCAATGCGAGTGAACTTACCAATTATACAGTCAGCGAGGTCTCAAGTGAAACAGTGGACGAGGGCTGTATCATTTATACGGAACCCAAGGCCGGATCTGTAGTTTCTTCTGATACGCCGATCGTTCTGTACGTTTCTTCCGGCCCCACGACCACGCAGGTATCGACTTACAGTGTTCCGAATGTTGTTGGACTCAGCCAGACGGACGCACAGGATTTTCTTGAGAAAACCGGGTTTACTAATGTAAGCGTTGAAACGCAGGACAGTGCTGTAAGGCGCGGCGTGGTTTTAAGCCAATCACCGCGTTCGGGATCCTCCGCGCGTGAGGATGAAAGGATCACGATCACAGTTTCTACCGGTACGCCTCCTACTACAGCTCCGGCACAGTATACGGTTACATTGAATATAACGCTGCCGAGCGAGGTGGACGCTGAGGGGCAGCATCCGAATGACACCCTGGTTGTTACGGTGAACGGCACGCAGTATTCGTCACAGTCCGTAACATTAAACGGTTCATCCGTTCAGGTGGTTATACCGGCTGATTCGGGCACTACCGTCCAGATCCTTGTTGAATTGACGGAAATCAGCGCAACACACTCACTTTCTTTCAATATGAACGAAGATAAAGAATCCAGCTTTAATTTATCATAAAGTAGGCAATATGATTACAGGAAAAATTGTTAAAGGCATTGGCGGTTTCTACTATGTGGAGACCGCCGATACTGTATATGAATGCAAGGCGCGCGGAAATTTCAGAAATAAGAAGCTTACCCCTCTTGTGGGCGATAATGCAGTCATTTCCGTAAATGAAAATTCAGAAAACAGAATAGAAGAGATCCTGCCAAGAAAAAACAGTCTGGTCAGGCCGCCGCTTGCAAATATAGATCAGCTGTTTGCGGTGTCTTCACTTGTTGACCCGGATATCAATCCTTTTAATTTAGATAAAATGATTGCAGTTGCCGAGTATAAGGGTATTGAGCCGGTCATTGTTTTAACAAAGATAGACCTTTACGGCGATTATAGTAAATACAAAGAGCTATATGAGAAAGCCGGCTTTAAAGTCATTGCCTGCAATAATTTAAACGGTGAGGGTGCAGAAAAGGTCTTTCCTCTTTTAAAAGAGAAAACGAGTGCGTTTTCCGGCAATACAGGGGTCGGTAAATCTTCACTCCTCAACGCACTGAGCAGCAGTCTTAATTTGAAGACCGGCGAAACAAGCAAAAAGCTCGGCCGCGGGAAGCATACTACCCGCCATTGTGAGCTGTTTAAGGTTGGCGGCGGTTATGTTGCCGATACGCCGGGTTTTTCCTCATATGATTTTGAAAACGGAGAAGTAATATTAAAAGACGAGCTTTTTGATTGTTTCAGGGAATTTAGACCGTATTTTGCCAAATGCAAGTTTTCAACCTGCGCGCATATAAATGAAAAGGGATGTGCGATATGCGACGCTGTTGAACACGGTCATATCGCAAGGAGCCGCCATGAAAGCTATGTCAGAATGTATAATGACGTTAAAAATATCAAGGAATGGGAACTGACAAAATGAAATATACCATAATTGCCGGCGCGCCGAATCAAGATCCCGATTTTTTAAAAAAAGCGATAGACCCGGATTCTTATATTATCGCTGCGGATTCTGGATATATTTACAGTAAGTCTGCGGGATTTGAGCCGGATCTTATAATAGGGGATTTCGATTCATCGGATATGCCTGTGTGTGATACAGAGATACTCCGGCTGCCTCATGAAAAAGATGACACGGATACTTTTTATTGTATAAAAGAGGCTGTTAAACGGGGTGCAGATGAAGTGGAAATTTTCTGCGCGCTCGGCGGCAGGGCGGATCACACGCTTTCTAATATTTTTAATCTTGAATATCTGTTGCGCAATCATGTTTGGGCAAGTATTATTAGTGATAAATGTGTTCTTACGTTACATAAAAAGAGTTTCGAGATACAAAAGGGAAAATATGCTTATTTTTCTTTATTCGCCCTTGGAGGCGATGTTACGGGCCTTTCCATAAAAGGCGCTGCTTATGAGCTTAGCGATTTTACGCTCAGTTCCTTCTCGTCTATAGGCCAAAGCAATGAATTTAAAAACGACACCGTAAAAATCACCTTTGACAGCGGCTGCATTCTTTTGATTTTGAGTAACGATTAGGCTTTTTATTCATAGAATGTAACAGCTGCAGCTTTTGGGAGTGTTGTTACTATGAAAAAAATGTGCCGAAGAGATTTTTTGTGGCTTGCCTTTGGAATCGGGTGTGCATTAACTATATGCCTGCCGGTCGAATGGCTTGTCCGTATCCTGGCCATTGCCGTAATAATACTCGGTATTATCTGCTGTACGAAGTGATTGGAGGATGCGTTTTATGAAGGTTATCGTTGTTTCGCCGCCTAAATTTGCCGCCCGGCTTATTAAAATGATATTTAAAATCAATAAGTAGCAAGTACTTAATGTGTTTCCCGGCATTTATGCCGGGATTTTTTTTATGCGCTTTTATCTGAGGTGTTATATTTTGACTTCGCAAAGCATATCAATTAGCAGTAATTAAAAAGGAGCTTTTATATGGAAAACAGAATAACGGAAATTCAAGAAAAATGTTGTGTTTTTACTAAAAGTATTGACGCTGATTTTGACTATCAGGAGAATCTGCAGGCATATAACGATGATATTCTGAAGATCATACGCTGCAGTATAAACAATTTTGTAGTTAACACCGTTTATCAAAACGGGGTGATAACGGTTCACGGGAAATCAAAGATTTCCATTACATATATTAGTGAAACAAACGCCTGTTTGTCCTGCGCTGAATTTGAAGAGGATTTTGAAAAAAATATTCCATGTGAAACGGATGAGCAGGAGCTATTTGCCGATGTTACCGTTTGCAATAAATACTGTAACTGCAGGATCATCAATCAGCGCAGGGTGGACATTCATAATTCTTTTCAGTTAAACATTTGCGCGTATACACAGGTCAGTTCCAAAATGCTGGAAGCTTGTGAAAACGTTCTGATCAATAAGCAAACCGTTTCGTATGTTTCAAGAGTTGGCTCGGCGTACGTTAAATCCGATTTTGAAGACGAGGCAACCGTATCGGAAGGCCCCGTTAAAAAGATCATTAATGTTTTTGCAAACGTAGTTTGCAGGGAAGTCAAACTTATAGATGATAAAATGCTTGTTAAAACGCAGCTTAACTTTTCCGTTTTATATACCGTTGACGGCGAAAAAGAAAATATCTGCCGCTGTGAAAAAAGCACAGAAGTGAGCACCATTGTGGATATTCCCGGCATAAAAGAGGATGATATCCCCTTTGTTAAAGTTCGTCTCGGAAATCTGTTTTATAAGATCAAGGCGGATTCTAATAATGAGCTTACCATAATCGAACTTATGGGAGATATCAATCTTTTATGCGTTGTATATCGGCGCCGCAGTATTGAATTGGCAGATGATTGTTATTCGGTTACATTGAATACCGAAAGCCACAGCTCTCAGATCATGCTCAATACGAATTATGAACTGCTTAATGAAACGGAGAACAAAACTGTAAGCTTTACATTTGATTCGGTAAATATTTCTCAGATCCTTGATCTGACAGTGGAATTTGCCGATGAAAGTACGCTGGTTATGGGAGCATTCATTTATGATTCAAACGGTGAGCTTCAGTTTATATCCGATAAACAAAAATGCGAGATATCTTCCGGAAATGTTACACAAATATATATTACGTCTTTCGATTTCGTTATGAAATCAGAGAAAAATATCGAGCTGCGGCTTGTGATTTCTTATTCATCGCTTAAATTCGAAAGCAAACGTTACAATATCTTGAGCGATGTTGATATCAAAGGCGAATGCACTTTTGAATCTCCTGTTCTTTCTCTCTATTTTGCCGATAAGAATGAACGGCTGTGGGATATCGCAAAAGCTTTCAGAACATCGGTTGAATTAATAAAAAAAGAAAATGAGATATCAAAAGACTTTTGCGATACAAAACGAGTTCTTTTGATCCCCGGTATATAAGGAGATGGGCAAATGAGTATTTATACAGATATTTCCAGAAGAACACAGGGTGATATATATATCGGTGTCGTCGGCCCCGTAAGAACCGGCAAGTCAACTTTTATCAAGAAATTTATGGATACGCTGGTGATTCCGAGGATAGACGGAGAGTTCCAAAAGGAGCGCGCAAGAGATGAGCTTCCTCAAAGTGCCGCCGGCAGAACGATAATGACTACCGAACCGAAATTTATTCCCGAAGACGCCATAGAGCTTTCCATGGACGATAACCTGCATTTCAGAGTTCGGCTTATTGACTGCGTTGGTTACATCGTTCCAAGCTCCGTCGGCTATATTGAAGAGGATCAGCCCAGAATGGTGCACACACCGTGGTTTGATGAGGAAATACCTTTTAATATGGCTGCCGAGATCGGGACCCAGAAGGTCATTAATGAACATTCAACTATTGGCTTAGTCGTTACTACAGACGGTTCTATAAGCAGTATTCCGCGTGAAGAATACGAGGAGGCGGAAGAACGTGTAATCAGCGAGTTAAAAGAAATCAACAAACCGTTTGTTGTGGCTCTTAACTGTGTTGAACCGCAGAGCTCTGAATCAAGAACTCTTGCTGATAGCCTCAGCAAAAAATATGACGTTCCCGTTATACCCGTAAACTGCCTTGAGCTGGATGAAGACCAGATCAATAATATCCTTGAAACGGTATTATATGAGTTCCCGGCAAAATGCGTGGAACTTAATTTTCCGCAGTGGATCAAAAGTCTTGATGAGGATGACGGCTTTAAAAACTCGTTGTTTGAATATGTAAAGGATATAAGCAAGAATATCACTAACATCAGAAGTGTAAAGCAGTTTTCAATGCAGCTGAGCGGATATAAGGATATTGAAGACGCCTTTATTTCCGATTCGGATCTTGCGACCGGCAGTATAAGCATCAGAATAAGCATTGAGAACACATATTATTATTCGATCTTGTCGGAAAAATGTCACGAGACAATTAAAGACGAAAAAGACCTGATGCGGCTTGTATGCGAGCTTACGCAGATAAAAGCAAAATACAAAAAGTTTTATTCCGCCTTATCTGAGGTGGAAAGAACGGGTTATGGCATCGTTATGCCCGATATAGAGGAACTGACCCTCGCCGAGCCGGAAATCGTTAAACAGGGCGGCAGATACGGCGTTAAGCTTAAAGCGCAGGCACCGTCCATCCATATGATAAAGTGTAATACCTTTACGGAAGTTGCGCCCATAGTCGGCAGTGAAAGTCAATCTCAGGAGCTTGTCATGTATCTGCTCAAGGAATTCGAAGAAAATCCAAACAAGATATGGGAGACCGATATTTTCGGCAAGTCGCTTCATGAGCTTGTAAATGAGGGGCTGCGCGGCAAGCTTGAAAGAATGCCGGACGATGCCAGAAGCAAATTCCGCGAAACGATCGAAAGAGTCATCAACGAGGGCTGTAGCGGGCTGATTTGCATTATATTGTAATAAAAAAAGAGGTTCTTTTTGAACCTCTTATAGTTTGGAAATATATAAGACAAGTATTGCTACGGCTATATTTATGATAATCATCACGGGCAGACCTATCATGAATTTTTTGTGCTTTGTCTTGTGCCGGATCGCAAGCATGGTGATGTATTGCGCAGCGGCTCCGCCGAAAAAAGCAACGCTCAGTAAAAGATCCTCAGATATTCTGTATTTGCCCTTTACAGCCTTATATTTATCCGCAATCGTTAAAGCAACAGCTAAAATGTTGATTACGGCAATATATATCAGGATCGCTGTCTTGATGTGCATTATTTAAATTTTTTCAGCTTTTTCAGATCATACGGACCCACGGCATATTTCTGCCCCTTGGCAAGAAGATCACCTTGATCCTCGTCAACAGTAAAAATACCGGCGCATTTGGGGCAAACAAGAAAATATACGCCCTGCGCCTCTAAAAGCGGATATTTGGCTATGAAGCGCACGTCCATATTTCTGAAGACTTTGAATCTGACCGTGCTTTTACAGCTCGGGCATTCCATTGCTTGTGTTTCGCCCTTGTCTTTAACCCGTATTGAATTGCCTAATCTGTATTCCATTTCATCACCTGCTTTGATAATTATATTTTTACAGATAAAAGGAAAAGTGTCAAGTATGAAAAAAGTAATTCTTATAATATTTTCTCTGATTTTCATATTCTGCGGCTGTTCGGTCAGCGAACAGCCGGGATCCGGTAATAATTCAGATATGGATTACGTAAAATCCGTGTGGATTACGTACTTTGAGCTTGAACAAATGACGACGTCGAGCGAGACAGCGCAGGACTTTGAAAAAACGATCAAAAGCGCATTCAAGCTGATTAAAAATATCGGGCTGAATACCGTTACCGTACAGATCCGCCCCTGCGCGGACGCATTTTACAGATCGCATTATTTCCCTGTATCGGAATACTGCTTCGGCGTACAGGGCGCCGAGCTGAAATATGATCCGCTTCAGCTGATGGTTGAGACCGCGCATGATCTTGGGCTCAGAATAGAAGCGTGGATCAATCCGTACAGGGTCTCGCAGTCAAACGATATCAATACGCTTTGCGATTCCAATCAGGCAAAGCTATGGTATTCAAATGAAGAAACAAAGAACTTTGTTTACATATCAGATAAGATCTATTTTAATCCGGCAAGAAGCGAAGTCACGCAGTTGATCGTAAACGGCGTAAAAGAGATCGTTTCCAATTACAGTGTTGACGGGATTCATTTTGACGATTATTTTTATCCTACAACGCTTGAGGATATTGATGCAGCCGAGTACGAGGAATATGTCAATGCAGGCGGTGAAATGACACTTGCAGACTGGAGACGTGAAAATGTGTCAACCATGGTAAAAAGCGTTTATTCGGCCATAAAGGAGATCAATCCCGAAGTCCAGTTTGGGATAAGTCCGCAGTCAAAAGTATCAACCGATTACGGCACATTGTATGCTGATGTGGAACGGTGGGCAAGCGAGGAAGGCTTTGTGGATTATATATGCCCTCAGATCTATTTCGGCTTCTATAATGAGGTGCAGCCGTTTACGCGCACCGCTAAGGAATGGAATGAAAGGGCAACCGCCGCCAAGCTTTACGTAGGATTGCCGTTATACAAAGCCGGGCAGGAAGACACTTTCGCCTCTGCTGACGAAGATTATGCAATCAATGAATTCATTGAAAACAACAATATAATCTCAAGGCAGATCATATATCTGCAAAATCTACAGAATGTAAGCGGCTATTATATCTATTCGTACAGTTACCTTGCAGACGGTCAGACAGACGCGGTGAAGACCGAAGTGGAAAACATCAAAAATCTAAATTAGCAATACACTCATCGCTTTCCACGCCGGTTACAGTGCATTTAATCTCCAGACCGATAAGATCGCTTTTACTGTTTATCAGCACAGGTGTATAATTTTTGGTGTAACCCCTTAGCTGTTTTTCGTTTGCGCGTCCTTCAACAAGCACTTCAACATCTTTTCCGATCAGCTTTTCAAGATAGATTTGCCTGATCTTTTCCGTTTCTTTTATCATGATTTCCGCGCGCTTTTCTTTTTCGGACTTCTTGACGGAATCTCCGCGCTTAGAAGCTACCGTTCCCGTTCTTTGCGAATAGGGGAATACGTGCACTTTTTCAAACGCGATCTTTTTAACGAATGCAAGACTTTCTTCAAAATCTTTTTCACTTTCCTCATGAAAGCCCACCATAATATCCGTAGTCAGTGAGCAGTCTTGAAAAGCACCTCTCAGCTTGGTGCAAAGTGTTTCATATTCTTCCGCTGTATAGTGCCTGTTCATATTTTTGAGCGTTTTATTACAGCCGCTTTGCAGGGAGATATGAAACTGAGGACAGAACTTTTTGACTTTGGCAAGCCTTTCAATGATTTCGTCCGTAATATGATCGGGTTCAAGGCTCCCGAGCCTGACCCTGGATATGCCGGCAATATCGGCACATACTTCAACAGCGTCGGCTATGCAAAGATCTGTGCCTTTTCCGTAGGCTGAAAGGTTTATACCGACAAGCACGATCTCTTTAATACCGTTTTCTGCAAGCTTTCTGACCTCATTTTTAATATCTTCAAGCGGCTTTGAACGAACACGGCCGCGGCTTTTGGGGATGATGCAGTATGAGCAAAATCTGTCACAGCCGTCTTCGATCTTTACAAAGGCGCGTACTCTGCCTCCAAAGGAGCTTAAGCTGCACGGAGCAAAGGCTTCACCTGACGTATGCTCGCTTATGCTTATTAATCTGTTCTTTTCTATGGCATGCCGGTTGATCAGCGCTAAGATATCACCGTCATTTTTATTTCCTAAAATAATATCCGCCTGCGCAAGCCCTTTTGCTTCTTCGGGAAACGCCTGCGGCATACAACCTGTCAGTATGACCGTACTGTTTGGGTGCTTACGCTTAAACCGGCGCACACTTTGCCTTGTTTTTTGATCTGCCGTTGCAGTAACCGTGCATGAATTGATAATGTAATAATCGGCTTCTTCGCCTGGTGAAACGATATCAAATCCGGCGTTTTTAAGTAATTCGGCCATATATTCGCTTTCAGCCTGATTAACTTTACAGCCAAGCGTGTAAAATGCTGCTTTCATATGGATTCCTCTGTGATCTGAATTTCGTATTGATTATACCAAATGATGCGAATTATATCAACTTGTTATGAATATTATTATAATGATTTAAGACCACTATTTTGGAAAGGAATGTTGCTGCTTGAAAGCATTTATATCCGCAGTTCTCTGTTTTATTGTTACTTTGATTTCACCTCTAAGCTGTTTTGCAGCCGAGGAAGAGAGCAATGCCGCCTTTGAGGATGTTTCTAAGTCTTCAATCCTTATGTGTGCCGATACGGGCGATATCATTTATGAAAATAATGCCTACGAACATTTATCACCGGCATCTGTCACTAAAGTTATGAGTATGCTTTTGATTCTTGAAGCGCTTGAGAGCGGCAAAATAACTCTTGAAGAAGAAGTTGTCACAAGTAAAAATGCCGTTGCAATGGGCGGATCACAGATCTGGCTTGAAGAAGGCGAAAAAATGACTGTTGACGAGCTGTTTAAGGCGGTGGCAGTTGCATCTGCTAATGATGCCTGCACGGCCCTTGCGGAGCATATTGCCGGCTCAACTGCGTCTTTTGTTACCATGATGAATGAAAGAGCACGTGAATTGGGGCTTGAAAATACGAATTTTGAAAACTGCACCGGGCTGGATGATACGGCAACGAATCATTATTCCTGTGCATATGATATTGCTGTTATGGCACGCGAAGTGATGCAGCACGATCTTGTGTATCGCTATACGACGATATGGCTGGATTATTTAAGAAACGGCAAAACAGAGCTTAACAACACCAATAAGCTTGTAAATACATATTCCGGCATAACCGGATTAAAGACCGGCACAACTTCCAAAGCCGGATTTTGCGTGTGCGCAACAGCGCAGAGAGACGATATGAACCTGATATCCGTTGTGCTCGGCGCAGAAACGAGCGACGGCAGATTTAGCAGTGCTTCTAATATGCTTGATTACGGATTTGCCAATTACGAGGTAATAGCGCCCCGGATCGATGAAAGCAAAATTACAGGTGTTAAGGTGAGAAACGGTGTGGAGAAATCGATTACGCCGGTTTTTGATGAAACGGGAAAGCTTTTGGTAAAAAAAGGTACCGGGGATATCACGTATGAATATAACATAGAAAGCAGCGTAAATGCTCCCGTTGCACAGGGAAGCACATTAGGCTCCATAGATATCCGATCCGGGGATTCAACAATAAAAACGATTAAGCTATATGCAGCAAAAACAGTTGAAAAAGTCAGTTATAAGTATGTATTTATTAAAATATTAAGTAATATTTAACAAAAAAGTGTTGATTATACTCTTTGTTTGTTGTAGAATAAGCAGATGAATTATGAATAGAGGGGATTATCATGAAAAATATAAAGCTTGTAAATAAATATGCGGAAAGATTCCTTTCCGAGGATAAAATATTAAATAATGCCGAAAGGGGCGTTCAGGCGCTTAATACGCTTGATGCAAAGAGCGGCGCAGGCAACGATTTTCTCGGTTGGGTAACCTTGCCCACGGATTATGATAAAGAGGAATTTTCAAGAATCGAAAAAGCGGCTGAATTTATCAAAAAGAACTGCGATGTACTGGTCGTTATCGGTATAGGCGGCTCATATCTCGGCGCAAGAGCGGTCATTGAGGCTCTTAAATCGCCCAATTACAATGCGCTTGCCAAGGACACGCCTCAAATATATTTTATCGGCAACAGCATAAGCTCCGCCATGCTCAATGATGTTCTTGCTGTATGCGAGGGTAAAGACATATGCGTGAACGTTATCTCTAAAAGCGGAACCACTACGGAGCCTGCTATTGCTTTTCGTGTGTTCCGCGAGCTTGTATATAAGAAATACAGCAGGGAAGAAGCGGCAAAGCGTATTTTCTGCACAACCGATAAAGCAAAAGGAACTTTAAAGGAGCTTGCAGACAAAGAAGGTTATGAAACCTTTGTTGTTCCGGATGATGTAGGCGGCAGGTATTCCGTTCTTACCGCTGTAGGTCTTTTGCCCATTGCCTGTGCCGGTATAGATATAAAAGCGCTTATGAACGGCGCAAAAGCAGCGCAGGACAGCCTCAACAGCAGAGATATCAACGCGAATGACTGCCTGAAATATGCGGTTATACGTAATTGCTTTTATGATATGGGCAAAAAGCTGGAGTGCTTCATTTGTTACGAGCCCTGCATGACGATGTTCAACGAGTGGCTCAAACAGCTTTTTGCGGAGAGCGAAGGCAAAGACGGTAAAGGTCTTTATCCCGTATCCTGTATTTTCTCTACCGATCTTCATTCTGTCGGGCAGTATATTCAGGAAAGCGGCTCCGAATTGATGTTTGAGACCTGTATCAAATTTGATAAGCCTCTCTCCGATTTCACGGTAACAGCCGAAGAAGGTAATATTGACGGCCTTAATTTCCTTGCCGGCAAAACGATGAGTTATATAAACGAAAAGGCAAGGCAGGGCACTTTGCTTGCGCATACTGAGGGCGGCGTGCCTAATCTTGTTCTTGAAGCCGGCGAGATTACTGAAGAAAATATAGGTTATCTGATCTATTTCTTTGAAAAGGCCTGCGCGGTTTCCGGCTATATTTTGGGTATAAATCCGTTTAATCAGCCGGGTGTGGAGAGCTATAAAAAGAATATGTTTGCATTACTCGGAAAACCGGGATATGAAAGTGAAAAAGAAAAACTTGAAAAAGAACTTGGTATATGATAATATATAGTTAAATAAATATTGATTTAACCTTGGAGGAATATTAAATGATAAAGCTTATTATCGGAAATAAGGGTTCCGGAAAAACAAAAAAACTTGTAGATCTCGTAAATTCCTGTGTGGAAAATTCGGACGGCAATGTTGTTTGTGTTGAGAAAGAGCCTAAGCTCACATACGATATTTCATCAAAAGCAAGGCTGCTTGAAACGGAAACATACAGCATTAACGGCTGCAAGGCGTTTTACGGGTTCCTTGCCGGAATCTGCGCCGGAAACTATGATGTTACCGATATCCTTATAGACGCTACTTTCAAGATCGTAGGCCGTGATTATTCCAAGCTTCCTCAGTTTTTCGATATGCTTTCGGAGCTTTCTGAGGCTACAGATGTTAACTTCTATTTCACCATAAGCTGTGATAAAGAAGATTTGCCTGTTGAAATCTTTGACTACTGTGAAGAACTTTAATTAACCTGTTATAGGCCGCATTTTTGCGGCCTTTTTCTTTTGCATTTGCTGCAATTTATAAAAACCGCGCCGAAATACAGAAAGAAAAATCTTAATCGGCGGCATAATATGTATGTTCGGTTTTAAATAGTTTGTTGGATGAACTTATTTTAAATTTGTTATAATTTGAATGAATATTAATTTTAATTTTTCTATTGACAAAAAGACCTCTAATATATATAATACTAAAAGTGCAGACGAGGTGTGGCTTTATGAAAATTGATGTTTCAAATCTTTTTAACGGAGATTCAAAGCCCATTAAAATAGACTACACGCTGAATTTACAGGATCTTGTATACAGCACTTATAACCCTATAAAAAACGGCGTAAAAGTCAAAGGCTCTGTTTATGAAAAAGCCGGCGTAGTTTTTCTTGACGCCGCTGTTTCCTTTAAATTCTTCGGTTTTTGTGACCGCTGCGCAGAAGAAATAGTTAAGGATATGAGCTTCAGCATTAAGAAGATACTTGTACCAAGGCTTGCTAATGACGCTGATGCGGATTACGATGATTACGTTGTGATTCCAAACGGTATACTTGAGCTCGATGATTTTATCACTGAGGAAATACAACTGTTTTTGCCAAGCAAAATATTATGCAAACCGGATTGCAAAGGACTTTGCTATAAATGCGGCAAAAATCTGAATACGGGTGAATGCAGCTGCAAAAAAGACGTTGATCCGCGTATGGAAGCGTTGCTCCAGCTGCTTGATGAACAATAATAAACATATTCGAATATAAGTTAAGGAGGCTATAAAAATGGCAGTACCTAAGAGAAGAACTTCTACGGCAAGGAAAAACAAGAGGCGTTCAAGCGTTTGGAAAATGAATGCTCCCACACTTGTTAAATGTTCAAACTGCGGCGAATATACCGTTTCACACAAGGTATGCTCCAGCTGCGGATATTATAACGGCAAGCAGGTCGTTGTTAAAGACGAAGCATAAATTTTGAACATTTCAGACGGGCATATAGTATGTCCGTCTTTCTTTTTGGTCCGTTAAAGGGAAGGAGGCTTCTGTGTGAAAGGTACTGTTGCCATTGTCGGCAGACCGAATGTCGGTAAATCTACGCTGTTTAATAAACTGACAGGTTCACGTATCTCTATTGTGGACGATACGCCTGGCGTAACGCGCGATCGAATTTACGGAGACTGTGAATGGCTTGGGCATAAGTTTTTGCTGATTGATACAGGCGGTATAGAACCGTATTCTGACGATATTATCCTAAAGCAGATGCGTGCTCAGGCTGAGATCGCGATAGAGACCGCCGATGTTATTATTCTTGTTACCGATGTTACAACAGGAATACTTGCCGCAGACAGTGAGGTTGCTTCCATGCTTCAGAAAAGCGGTAAGCCAATCGTGCTCTGTGTCAATAAGTGTGACAGCATTGGCGCTCCGCCGGCAGAATTCTATGAATTCTATAATCTGGGTCTCGGTGATCCGTTTGCTGTCTCCTCGGTTCACGGCCACGGCACGGGAGACCTGCTGGATGAGGTTATAAAGTATCTGCCTGATGACAATAATAACGATGATGAGGACAGCGAGATCATTAACGTTGCGGTCATAGGAAAACCGAATGTCGGCAAATCCTCACTTATAAATCAAATATGCGGTGAGAACAGAACGATTGTTTCCGATATTGCCGGAACTACAAGGGATACAACCGACACATATTTTGAAAATCAATTCGGCAGATTTAACTTTATAGATACAGCCGGTATACGCAGAAAAAGCAAAGTTACCGACGCTATCGAGCGTTTCAGCGTAATAAGGGCAAAGTCCGCCGTAGACCGCGCAAATGTATGCGTCATAATGATAGACGCGGTTGAAGGCTTTACAGAGCAGGATTCAAAAATTGCTGGTATTGCGCTTGAAGCGGGCAAAGCGTGTATCGTTGCAGTCAATAAATGGGATGCTGTTGAAAAAAATTCCGATACAATGAAAGAGTATAAGCAAAAGCTTGCGGTCGATTTTTCTTTCATGTCATATGCGCCCGTATTGTTCATCTCTGCAAAAACGGGGCAAAGACTAGAAAAGCTGTTTGAAATGATCGCCTTTGTGCACGCACAGAATTCCATGCGTATCTCAACAGGAAGGCTCAACGAAGTGCTTGCAGAGGCGACCGCAAGGGTGCAGCCGCCGACCGATAAGGGTAAGAGACTCAAAATATATTATATGACGCAGGTTTCCACCAGACCGCCCACATTTGTATTTTTTGTTAATAATGCAGAACTGTTCCACTTTTCCTATCAAAGATATCTCGAAAATCAGATTAGGGATGTCTTCGGGCTTGATGGAACTCCTGTAAGATTTATAATCCGCGAAAGGGGAGAGGGTAAAAAGTGATTGCTCCCGCCTTGCTTTTAAAATTCGGCGCAGTAATTATTATTTCCTATCTGTTGGGAAGCCTTAACTTTTCTATCATTTTTTCCAAGGCAGTTGCAAAAAAAGATATAAGGGAATCAGGCAGCGGCAATGCAGGCGCAACAAATATGCTCAGAACATACGGCAAGCGTTTTGCAGTTGTGACGATGCTCGGAGATATTTTAAAAGTGGTGCTTGCGATCGTAATTACTTTTGCGGTATTAAACGTTCCGATGAGATACCTGTTTGGTATTCCGAGCGATGCAGACGAGATTCAAAGGATAATGCTTTATAAGGAATTTGCCGGTTTCTTTTGCGTGCTTGGGCATATATTTCCGCTGTTTTTTAATTTTAAAGGCGGTAAAGGCGTTGCAGCTTGTACAGGAATGGTCATAATTGTAGACTGGCGCATAGCTCTTATTTTATTTGCGATTTTTGTGGCTGTTGTTGCAATAAGCAAATGGATAAGTTTAGGCTCAATCATCATTGCCTTACTGTATCCGGTTTTGATATTCCTGTTCTATAAAAATTTTTATCTTGTAATTGTTGCGCTGCTCTTTACGATGATCGTTGTAATCGCACACCGGCAAAATATTAAAAGGCTTGCCAACGGCACTGAAAACAAAATATCATTTAAAGGCAAAAGCAAAAAAGAGTAAGAGCGCTGGTATCAGCGCTCTTTTTTATACCGTGATTACAAGATTACATATAGCAGGATATTTGCAAAATAAAAAGCCGCCAAAATGGCGGCCTTATTATCCAGTGCAATGACTTACGCTCTTTCTACTTTGCCGGAGCGAAGGCATCTTGTGCAAACATATACTCTTTTAGGAGAGCCGTTAACAATAGCCTTTACTCTTTTAACATTTGGCTTCCAAGTTCTGTTGGAACGCCTGTGTGAGTGGGAAACCTTGATTCCGAATGTCATTTCTTTTCCGCAGTATTCACATTTTGCCATTAGCGAACACCTCCTTGTAAATTTCGAACGCATAGATATTACCACATATTCCGCTAAATTGCAAGTGTTTTTTATATTATTTTTTTATATGGGAAACTTTCTGTTAATTTTTAACGTTATTATTGATTTTATTTTAATTATTTATTATAATAATTCAGATGAAAAAGTATGTTTAAAACGGAGGCTGAATATATGGCTACAGTTAAAAAAAATGTTACTCAGGATAAGCAGGCTGCGCTTGAATCGGCGCTGAAGCAGCTTGAAAAGCAATACGGTCCGGGCACAGTAATGCGCCTTGGTGAAAATGCGCATTTGAATGTTGCCGCAATATCCACAGGTTCTTTGACTTTGGATATTGCTACCGGCATTGGCGGCTTGCCGCGCGGCCGTATCGTGGAGATATACGGGCCTGAATCCTCCGGTAAAACAACGCTTGCGCTGCACTGTATTGCTGAATGTCAGAAAATGGGCGGTGTTGCGGCTTTTGTAGACGCAGAGCATGCGCTTGACCCTGTTTATGCCGCTAATCTGGGTGTAGATATTGATTCGCTTCTTGTTTCTCAGCCGGATTACGGCGAACAGGCGCTCGAGATTACCGAGCAGCTTGTTAGAAGCGGTGCGGTCGAGATCATCGTTGTTGACTCTGTTGCCGCGCTCGTTCCCAAATCCGAAATTGACGGAGAGATGGGCGATGCACATGTTGGCTTGCATGCAAGGCTGATGAGCCAGGCACTTAGGAAACTTACAGGCGCCATTAATAAGAGCAACTGCCTGATCATATTTATCAACCAGCTGCGTGAAAAGGTTGGCGTAATGTACGGTAATCCGGAAGTTACAACGGGAGGCCGCGCGCTTAAGTTTTATTCTTCCATGCGAATCGATGTAAGAAGAGTGGAGACACTGAAAGCCGCCGGAAACGAACTTGTAGGTAATAGAACAAGAGCTAAAATCGTAAAGAATAAGCTTGCTCCTCCGTTTAAGCAGGCAGAATTTGATATCATGTACGGCACAGGCATCAGCAAAACGGGCGAAATACTGGATATGGCTGTTGAATACGATATTATTAAGAAAAGCGGTTCCTGGTTTTCTTACGGTAATGAAAGACTTGGGCAGGGCAGGGATAAGGTAAAGGAAATTATTCAAAACGATCCGAAGCTTGCTGCTGAGCTTGAGGAAAAGATCAAGAATAAGCTTGCCGAGATCCAGGAAACTGCCACCCAGAAATTCCAGGGTAAGCCTGTTCCGAAGGCGGATACTGATGTTGAACCGGACGAATCAACGGTTAAGCACACAAGAGAGGCTGCAAGGGCTAAACTTGATATTGCAGTTGAAGATGACGAAGACTGATGATCATTACTTCTCAAAAAGGGCGTGGCAGAAAATTACATATCTTAATTGACGGCGAGTACCGAATTACCACGGATATTGATTTTTGGCCGGAGCTTGGTGTAAAAGACGGCAGTTCGGTGAGTGATGATGAATGGCTTTTGCTAGTTGAAAAGATTAATTACAGAAAGGCGATAAACAAAGCGGCTGATTTTCTTGCCCGCCGCAGTCATTCTGTGCAAGAACTAAAAGTCAAGCTTATGCGCACGTGTGATGAAGCGTCTGCACAGAAAGCGATTGACAGGTTTTCGGAACTGGGATATCTTGATGATGAATCTTTTGCAAAAGAGCTGGCCGCGCACCTTTTTAAAAACAAAAATTATTCTACGAATCATGTCAGAAACGAACTTTTTAAACGGGGTGTTGACAGGGAGATCATTATGACAGTTGTGTCTGAGACCGAAAACGACCCTGTTGAATCGATCATGACTATCATTTCTAAAAAATATGCAGATAGGATCAGTGATGATAAGGGCAGGCAAAAGACCGTTGCCGCCCTTATGCGAAAAGGATTTTTATATTCAGATATTAAAGATGCGCTTTACAGGATAGAGAATGAAAGATAACTATAGTATTTACGTAATTTCCCTCGGCTGCCCGAAAAACCAGGTAGATTGCGAGATGATGGTCAAAAAACTGACTGACGCCGGTTTTTCTGTAGCGCAGCAGATTGAAGCGGCAGATGCCGTTTTAATAAACACCTGCGGATTTATTGAGGATGCAAAGACAGAGGCAATAGAAAATATTCTTGAAGCCGTTGAATATAAAAAAGCCGGTTTGGTGTCTGCGGTGATCGTTACCGGCTGCCTTACCGAACGATATCAGCAGGAGGTAATGAAAGAGATACCTGAAATCGACGCTGCTATTGGCATTGGCGCAAACAGTGACATCGTTAAGATCTGTCTAAAGGCTCTGAAGGGCGTTAAAACAGAATTTTTTCCGGCAAAGGACTTGCTTCCCTTGAATGATGAAAGGGTATCTTTTACGCCGCCTCACTGGGCGTATCTGAAGCTTTCTGACGGGTGCAGCAACAAGTGCGCATACTGTGCAATTCCCGGCATACGCGGTGAATACAGAGAGCGCGATATGCAAAGCATTCTCAAAGAAGCGAAGGAACTCGTTTGCAACGGCGTCAAAGAGATTGTGCTCGTTGCGCAGGACACAACAAAATACGGTATGGCGCTTTACGGTGAATACAGGCTTGCTGACCTTTTAAAAGAGCTTTGCAGAATTAAAGAGCTTAAGTGGATACGTATCTTCTACTGTTACCCCGATAAGGTGACCGATGAACTGATCGATACGATCGCAAAAGAAGATAAGGTCTGTTCTTATATTGATATGCCGTTGCAGCATTGTAACGGTGATATCCTGAAAAATATGAACAGAAGCGGCAATTATGAGGAGCTTAAGCGCCTTATAAATAAAATGAAGAAACGTATTCCGGGCTTGTCATTAAGAACAACGCTTATGGTCGGCTTCCCCGGGGAGACCGATGGGCAGTTTGAGGAACTTTGCAATTTTGTTAAAGAGATGAAATTTGATAAAATGGGCTGTTTCAAGTTTTCGCCTGAGGAGGATACGCCGGCTTTTGACATGACCGATCAGGTTGATGAAGATACCAAGAAGCGGCGCGAGGAAGTGCTTATGGATATTCAGTATACTGTTACCGAAAATGCCAATAGGGCACGTATAGGAAAGGTTTACGAAGCCGTTGTGGATTCCTTTGACGGAGAATATTACATAGGCAGAAGCTATTTGGACGCGCCTGAGATAGACAGCGGTATCATCATATCATCAGAGGACGTTCTTTCGATCGGCGAGTTTATTAAAGTAAAAATCACGGATTATAACGGTTATGATCTGATAGGGGAGAAGATTCAATGAATTTACCAAATAAAATCACGGTGTTCAGATTTTGCTGTGTACCTGCGCTTATGGCTTGCGCTTTTATTGAATTTAAATATCACTGGGTAGCAACTCTCTTGATTTATTTTGTTGCTTGTATGAGCGATAAGGCGGACGGCATCATTGCAAGAAAATCGGGAATCGTAACGGATTTCGGAAAGCTTATGGATCCGCTTTCGGATAAAACGCTTGTTTTTGCCGCATACATAATATTGATAGATATGGGCTGGCATACCGATATTGTTATTATGATTATGCTTGCGCGCGAATTCCTTGTAGCAGGTATTAGAATGGCTGCTGCGGCGACCGGCGAGGTTATTGCCGCCAACGGATTCGGCAAGGCAAAAACTTTTTTACAGATGTCTACGACCGGGCTTGTATTTCTTTTCCTTGCTATCGGCGAGGGTGCGGCGGATATAGATATGAGCACGCAGTGGCTGAATATCTACTGCACCGTTGCATTCTGGATAGTAGGTATCGTTACATTACTGAGCGGTTTGGTTTACGCCAAGGACGGCTGGCATCTTATCAAAACAAAATAGTTGTTGCAAAAATTCAAAATTTGTATATAATAGTATTGATATGTAAATGCATTGACGGAGAGAAGTAACCGGTTTAATTATTTCAGAGAGCGCGCTGCTTGGTGAAAGGCGCGTAATAAGGACCCGGTGAAATGCACTCCCGAGCTTTTCGGAGGAAACAACAGTATTCCGAAACGGCTTGCCCCGTTAAAGGCAAGGCTGTTCAGGCAGTCAAGTATAAAGTAGAGTGGAACCGCAGTTTTTATTGCCTCTGTCAACTGACAGGGGCATTTGTTTTTTACAGGTGGTATTTTTATGTTCAGCGATTTTAAAGAATCCGTAAAAAGCTTTATGGAGCATGATCCCGCTGCAAAAAGCCCTTTTGAGATCATTTTTCTTTACCCCGGCTTTAAGGCGCTCAGAAGCCATAAAAGAGCGAATTGGTTCTTTAGGCATAATATGCCGTTTATTGCACGGTATATCAGCCAAAAAAGCGCACATAAGACAGGAATAGAGATACATCCCGGTGCAACGATCGGCAAAAGAGTTTGTATAGATCACGGGCACGGAATTGTTATCGGCGAAACTGCCGAGGTCGGTGACGATGTTATGATCTATCAGGGTGTTACGCTCGGCGGTACGGGAAAGGATGTCGGCAAAAGACATCCTACTATAGAGAACGGTGTTATGATCGGCGCCGGCGCAAAGGTGCTTGGCCCTATAACGGTTGGCAGAAATGCAAAAGTGGCGGCAGGAGCTGTGGTTGTCAAAGACGTAGAACCGAACAGCACCGTTGTGGGCGTTCCCGGAGAAGTCGTACGCATCGACGGCGAAAGAGTTGATGATCTTGATCAGATCCATATTCCCGATCCGGTTATGACGGCAATTAAAGAAAATCAAAGACGAATTTCCGTGCTTGAAGATGAGATCAAAAAATTGGAGGAAGCATCAAAATGAAAATCTATAATACGATGACAAGGCAAAAAGAAGAATTTGTACCCGCTGATAATAACGAAGTCAAGATCTACGCTTGCGGGCCTACTGTTTATAATTATATCCACATAGGAAACGCGCGACCTCTTTGTGTATTTGATGTGTTGCGCCGTTATCTTGAATACAGGGGATATAATGTTAAATTCGTTCAGAATTTTACGGATATTGATGATAAGATCATAAAGAGAGCGAACGAAGAAGGCGTTTCTTTTGAAGAGATATCTGAAAAATATATCAAGGAATTTTGGACGGATGCAGACGGTCTGAACTTTAAGCATGCTACCGTCCACCCGCGCGCTACCGAAAATATTGATGAGATCATTGATATCATTCAGAGTCTTGTGAATAAGGGATACGCTTACGAGGCCGGTGGAGATGTTTATTTCCGCACGTTGAAATTCAAAGAGTACGGCAAGCTTTCGCACCAGCCTATCGAAGATCTGGAGAGCGGCGCCAGAATCGCAATCGGGGAAGTTAAAGAGGATCCGCTTGATTTTGCTCTTTGGAAAGGCGCTAAGCCCGGCGAACCATACTGGGATTCACCCTGGGGAAAAGGCAGGCCCGGTTGGCATATTGAATGCTCCGCAATGAACAGGAAATATTTGGGAAATACCATTGACATTCATTGCGGCGGAAAGGATCTTGTTTTTCCGCATCATGAAAATGAAATTGCACAAAGTGAATGTGCAAACGGTTGTACTTTTGCAAGGTATTGGATGCATAACGGTTATATCAATGTGGATAACGTGAAAATGAGTAAATCGCTCGGCAATTTTAAAACGGTCAGAGAGATCGCCGCTGCATACGGCTATGAGGTCATAAGATATTTCCTTATAAGTGCGCATTACCGTTCTCCCATCAATTACAGCATCGATATTATCGAACAGTGTAAAAGCGCGCTTGAAAGGCTTTATACATGCCGTGAAAGCCTTGATTTTGCTTTGAAAAATGCTTCAGACGCGGCATTTGATAACGATAAAGAATTGATAGAACTTTTTAAAAGCCGCAGGGCTGAATTTATCCGCGTGATGGACGATGATCTGAATACTGCGGACGGTATCGCAGCCCTTTTTGAGCTTACAAAAGATATTAATACCAATATTATTTCAAAACCTGTTTCAAAGGATGTATGTGAAAGCGCTATCGGTATTTTTGACGAGATCTGTGACGTTCTCGGGCTGCTTTACAACAGAAAGAAAAATGATTTGAGCAGTGAGATAGAGGCCTTAATTGAAAAAAGACAGGAAGCAAGAAAAAATAAGGACTGGGCAACTGCGGATAAAATTCGCGATGAATTAAAAGAACGCGGCATCATTCTGAAAGATACGCCGCAGGGCGTAACATGGTCCATGGAATAATTTATTGCTTATATCCAACTGCTTTATTCAAAATTCATTAAAATTTAATTATATTTTCTGTATGAAGATTGACGAAAAGAGTCAAAAACAGTACAATAATTGCAGTAATTCGGTAGGGGTGTGTGCTAATGAAGCAAAGAAAAATCGTTTCACACATTTGCAGGGTTGCTGCAATTCTTATATGCTTTTCAGGCACTTTGCACGCTTACGGCAACACTGTTTCTTTTGACAATGCAAATTTGTGGTTCGCAAACAAAGAGTGCTCTGTAACCGGGATAGAAGATGCGGCTTTAAACGGCTATATGCGTTATTATTTTGAGCAAAACAGTCTTTATTGCCGCATAAGCTACTCTCTTTCCGATCAAGAGATCATCAGCGATTCATCCGTTGTTGCATCTATCAAAAACGACAACAGGAGTTACAGCATTTCGTTCTCTGAAAACAGCGAAGATGATTTCTATTGTAACATTAATAAATGCTTTACCGAGCAAACAGCTTTGGGCCAGGAAATTCTGTTTATGTTGGAATTTACGGACAAAGAAGATAAAAATGTTGTGAACTCAATAGACATACTTTTAAAAATCAGCGGAAGAAATTACCACGTTACAACCGTAACAAGTCCGTATATTTATGATACTGAAACAGCGGCTGATAATACTGCGCCCTCCGCTAAAACAACCGCTGATTATGAATCAAAAAACGAAACGACAACGAAATTTGTCTATTCCGGCGGATACAGCTCTTACAGTGTTACGCAAAGCAATGAAAATGAAACCGTTACGAAATTCAGCGCTGATTCAAATAGAATATCGGATAACAACAGTGCGCATTATGATTCTGAATCAGAGTATTCCGCCGAACCATATGATGAATCAGACAGCAATAACGGCGAAATATCTGAAATTCCTGTTGAAAAGGTGACGGAACTCAGTCCTGAGGCAAAAGCGATGTATGCGCTTGCTTCATTGTTTGCCGTATGCGGTTCGGCGCTGCTGATTCGATATGCAGTTAAAACAAAGGCAAAGCAAAAAATCGTGAATGAAGAAAATGCAGATACTGAAAAATCTGTTGCCGCCGAAAAAGAGGCGGAAATATCCGAAGATGTGTTTGATCTGCCAAAGAATAAGGAATAAAGATCTATTCCTGTTCTGTTATTTCTGCCGCATCATCCTCTAAAATTGAAGTGCAGTGCGGGCAGCGTGTTGCGTTTATATCTATCTCGCTCATGCAATACGGGCATTTTTTTGCAGACGGAGATTCTGCCGCTTCCTTTTTCTTTCCTATGGTCATGACCTTGTTGATGACTTTGAGCAGGCAAAACAGCACGAATGCCATGATGATAAAGTTTAAAAACGCAGAAACGAATGAAGATAAAAACCCAAGGAGCTCTTGTGTTGTGTACCTTGCCGCGCCCGTAATAAACTGAAGCAGCGGATTAATGAAGTTATCCGTCAGTGCATTTACAACTCCTGTAAAAGCACCGCCTATAATTATGCCGACTGCCATATCGAACATATTGCCTTTAAGTGCAAACTGTTTAAATTCCTCAATAAATTTTTTCATATTCTTCTCCTTTAAACCATTACGTTTGATTAAGCAAGAAAGATAAATCCGCCCATAAAAACGGTTTCGAATTTACCTCTTTTGCTTAATGAAAAAGCAGCTGCCTGCATGCAGACAGCTGCAATTTTTATTTAATAAGATCTTTCATGGAATACATACCGCAGCTTTTGTCTTTCATAAACTCTGCTGCATTTACAGCGCCAACAGCAAAGATCTCCTTGCTCCGCGCGGAGTGAGAAAGTGTTATGATCTCATCTCTGCCGGCAAAAATGATCTCGTGTTCACCCACGATTGTGCCGCCGCGTACGGAATGCATACCGATCTCATTTTTACTGCGTTTTTCACGCTTGCTGTGGCGGTCATATTCATATTTTAACGGCTCGTCAAATTCTTCGCATATCGCATCCGCAAGCATAAGTGCCGTTCCGCTCGGGGCATCGATTTTCTGATTATGGTGTTTTTCCACGATCTCTATATCAAAATCCTTGCCGAGTATATCGGCTGCCTTTTTAGCAAGGTTTGCAAGCAGATTGATGCCAAGGCTCATATTGTATGTGAAGAAAACCGCGCTTTCTTCAGATGCTTTCTCAATCTGCTTTTTTTGATTATCATTGAATCCCGTAGTGCCGATAACCAGCGGTGTAGACGTCTTTTTTGAATAATCAAGAAGTCCGTCTATAAGCACAGGATTTGTGAAGTCGATAACGACATCGGCTTGCTCCTGCACCTTATCTATAGAATCATAAATGGGAAAATTGTCTGACTGTGTATTCAGATCAACCCCCGCTACGATTTCACAGTTTTCACGGCCGGCAACAACGCTTTGAATGGTCTTACCCATTTTGCCGTTTGCGCCGCTTAAAATAATTCTTGTCATTTTAAAATTCCTTTTGCCGTGTTTTATTTAATAAGTCCGTATTCGTTCATAATATTTCTGAGCATGGCTTTGTTTTCTTCGCTCATATCGATCAGCGGCAGTCTGCAATGACCTGCGTCATATCCGATCAGGTTTACCGCTTCTTTAACGGGGATCGGGTTAACATCGCAGAAAAGCGCTTTGGCAAGCTTCATATACTTATCCATTAAAGCCTTGGAGCCTTCCTTATCTCCGTCAAGATACTTAGCAACGATATCATGCGTTTCCTGCGGGCAAACATTTGAAAGGACGCTGATCACACCGAGTCCGCCTCTTTCCATGATGTCATAGATCTGATCGTCATTGCCGCTCCAAATATTCAGTTCATCACCGCAAAGCTCGTGAATTTTCGCAATCTGCTCAAGATTTCCGCTTGCTTCTTTAACTCCGTTGATCCTCGGAAGCTTTGAAAGCTCATATGCGGTTTCGGGAAGTATGTTCATACCTGTTCTGGAAGGCACATTATATAGAATGATGGGTTTATCAGTTGCGTCGTGAATCGCTTTATAATGCGCTATAAGACCTTTTTGACTCGTTTTATTATAATACGGCGTTACAAGCAGCAAAGCGTCCGCACCGTCTCTGCACGCTTCCTGGCTCAGCTCAATAGCAGTTCTGGTAGAGTTAGAGCCGGTACCGGCTATGACCGTGCATCTGCCGGCTACATAATCAACGCACCATTTAATACATTCCGAATGTTCGTCAACCTCAAGCGTAGAGCTTTCGCCTGTAGTGCCGCAAACAACAATAGCATCCGTGCCGTTTGCGATCTGCCAGTCAATAAATCTGCCGAATTCATCGTAATTTACCGTGCCGTCCTCTTTCATAGGGGTGATTATGGCTACAGCAGCTCCTGTAAATACAGGGTTCTTCATATCTAAACACTCTCCTTAGTTCTAAATAAATTAATCCATGTAACCTTCGGCGCACAGGAGCTCTGCAAGGAGCACCGCTCCGCCGGCAGCGCCGCGAAGTGTATTGTGGGAAAGGCAAACGAATTTATATTGATACTGCGTATCTTCTCTAAGTCTGCCGATAGAGATTGCCATGCCGTTTTCAAGCATTCTTTCCGATTTGATCTGAGGTCTGTCGTCCTCCTCAAAATAATTCAAAAACTGCTTGGGTGCTGAAGGGAGGTCAAGTTCCTGCGCACGGCCTTTAAAGCTTTTCCAGATCTCTTTCATTTCGTCAATAGTAGGTTTATTTTCAAAGTTAACAAACACAGCGCCAAGATGACCGTTTGAAACGGGAACTCTGATACACTGCGCCGTAAAATTCGGCTTATCTGCAGATTGGATCACATCGCCTTCGATTTTACCCCAAAGCTTAAGCGGTTCTTTTTCACTTTTTTCTTCCTCACCGCCGATATACGGGATTACGTTATCTATCATTTCGGGCCACGTCTCAAAAGTTTTGCCTGCACCGCTGATTGCCTGATATGTGCAGACAAGCACATCTTTAACACCGAATTTATCGTGGAGCGGGTAAAGTGCAGGAACATAAGATTGCAAGGAACAGTTTGATTTTACCGCAATAAATCCACGCTTTGTGCCGAGTCTTTTTCTTTGCGCAGGAATGATCTTAATATGGTCGGCATTCAGCTCCGGCACAACCATTGGCACATCCGGAGTAAAACGATGCGCACTGTTGTTGGAAACAACGGGGCATTCATGCTTTGCATACGCTTCCTCAAGCTTTTTAATTTCATCTTTTTTCATATCAACTGCGCAAAATACAAAATCAACTTCAGAAGTGATTTGGTCAATATCTGCAGTAGCGTCCCGAACGATCATATCTTTTACATTTTCGGGAATATCAACATCCATACACCATTTTTTGCCGACTGCATCCTCATATTTTTTGCCTGCAGACCTTGATGAAGCCGCAAGACTCGTGATATTAAACCGCGGATGACCGGCAAGAAGTGTAATAAATCGCTGACCCACCATGCCCGTAGCGCCGACTACGCCAACATTATATTTTTTAGCCATAATGATTCTCCTAACTGTAATAAAATAAAACTTGTAAATTGATATACAATAGAATATAATATTAGACGGCTTTGCCATATCTTTATGATATAATATCACTTATTATATATATATGTCAAACAAAAATTACGGAGACTTTATGAAAACTTCAGACTTTTATTATGACCTGCCGGAAAATTTAATCGCGCAAACTCCCGTGGAGCCAAGAAACGCATCGCGACTCATGGTTTTACACAGAAAAAACGGCAGTATAGAACACCGTGTTTTTAAAGATCTTGCCGAATATCTTAACCCCGGCGATTGCCTTGTGCTGAATGATACAAGAGTAATTCCCGCAAGGATTTACGGCGTTAAAGAAGAGACAGGCGCTGTTGTAGAATTTTTACTGCTTTCACAGAAAGAAAATGATGCTTGGGAATGCCTTTGCAAGCCCGGAAAACGTGCAAAAACAGGCACAAAATTTTCTTTCGGCGGCGGTAAGCTGATAGGCGAGATCGTTGACGTTGATATTGACGAGGGAAACAGATTTGTAAAATTTACCTGCAAGGGCAGTATTTATACCGTTTTGGACGAGATCGGCTCCATGCCGTTGCCGCCTTACATTAAAGAAAAACTGAAAGATAAAGAGCGTTATCAGACTGTTTACAGTAAAGAGCTTGGTTCGGCGGCTGCGCCAACAGCCGGACTCCATTTTACGCCCGAGATGCTGGAAGAAATTAAAAATATGGGTGTAAATATTGCAGAGATCACACTTCATGTAGGTCTTGGTACGTTCCGCCCGGTTAAGGTGGATGATGTTACTAAGCACAAAATGCACACAGAGCATTATGTTATGCCGCAGGCGGCTGCCGATCTTATCAATCATACTAAGAAGAACGGCGGCAGGGTTATTGCTGTCGGAACCACTTCCTGCAGAACGATTGAATCTGTAGCTGCAAAAAACGGTTGTATTTGCGCTGATGAGGGGGATACATCAATATTTATTTACCCGGGATTTGAGTTTAAGTGTATGGATGCTCTGATAACCAACTTTCATCTTCCGGAAAGCACGCTGATTATGCTTGTATCCGCCTTTGCGGGCTATGACAATATCATGAATGCTTATAAAACGGCTGTTGCGGAAAAATACAGGTTTTTCAGTTTCGGAGACGCAATGTTTATTGAGGATTGATAATGAAATTTACAGTTTTAAAGGAAGAAAATAAAGCAAGACGCGGCGTTTTTGAAACCGTCCACGGCACGGTACAAACGCCTGCTTTCATGAATGTTGCCACTGTTGCCGCAATAAAGGGAGGGCTTTCCGCCGATGACCTTGAAAATATCGGCACGCAGGTCATGCTTTGTAATACATATCATTTGCATGTAAGGCCGGGTGAAGATATTGTTTACAAGTCGGGCGGACTGCATAAGTTTACTACATGGGACAAGCCTATTTTGACGGACAGCGGCGGTTTTCAGGTGTTTTCACTTGCAAAGCTGAATAAGATCAAAGAAGAAGGCGTAACGTTTCGATCTCATATAGACGGAAGAAAGATCTTTATGGGTCCGGAAGAATCAATGCAGATACAAAGCCGCCTTGCTTCCACGATTGCGATGGCTTTTGACGAATGTGTGGAGAACCCCGCTTCTTATGAATATGCAAAAGCTTCCTGTGCAAGGACTCTGCGCTGGCTGGAGCGTTGTAAGGCGGAGATGGATAGATTGAACGCTTTGCCGGAAACGATCAACAAAGACCAGCTTTTATTCGGCATCAATCAGGGCTGCACTTACGATGATCTCAGAATAGAGCATATGAAAGAGATCGCAAAGCTGGATCTTGACGGCTACGCGATCGGGGGACTTGCAGTTGGCGAACCCAAAGAAGATATGTATAGGATCATCAGCGCGGTGGAGCCGTATGCGCCTAAGAACAAGCCCAGATACTTGATGGGTGTGGGAACTCCGGGAAATATTTTGGAAGGCGTCAGCAGGGGAGTAGACCTTTTTGATTGCGTCATGCCAAGCAGAAACGCCCGTCACGGGCATTTGTTCACGAATGATGGAATCATCAATATTAATAATTCAAAGTATATTCTTGATGATTCACCTATTGACAAACAGTGCAAATGCCCGGTGTGCCAAAGATACAGCAGGGGATATATTCGTCACCTTATGAAAGCAAACGAAATGTTAGGCATGCGCCTTGCCGTTATGCACAATCTCTATTTTTATAATAACCTTATGACTGAAATACGCAGTAATATCGAAAACGGAAGTTTCAAGGATTTTAAAAATGAATATTGTGTAAAACTTGATACGCGTATATAAAAAGTTCTTGCAATTTATGGTATTTCTTTATATAATAAGAACACTGTTAAATAATTCGGAGGTAAAATCATATGGATTTTAATTTTATTCAGCTTTTCGCAAGTACTTCCACCGCTTCGGGAACAAGCACAACAAGCTCCTATTCCATGCTTATCGTCATGGTTGTTCTCATCGTGGTTATGTACTTTGTAACGATCCGCCCGCAAAGAAAACGTCAAAAAGAAGAACAGGAAATGAGAAATTCGCTGGAAATCGGTGATGAGATTATTACGATCGGCGGTATAGTCGGAAAAGTTGTTACGATCAGAGAAGAAGATCTTGTTATAGAAACCGGCGCAGACAGAACGAAGATGAAGATACAGCGCTGGGCTGTTAATACCAACAAGACTAAGATGGAACAGCACAGAAAAGAAGTTGAAGCCGCTAAAGAGGCTGCTAAGAAAAAGAAAGAGGAAAAGGCTGCCGCTAAAGGTAAGGCCGCAAAAGCAAAAGACAGCCCTTCCGAAACTGAAGAAAAAAAATAATTCAGATACGAACGAATCGGTAATATTGAAAAGCTCCTTTGAATATCCTTTATTGGATAAGCAAAGGAGCTTTTTTATGAAAAAAATTAAATCTTCGATCGACAGCAAGTTGTTATTCACGTTTATTTTTAAATCCATAGTTATCAGTGCGGTTACCGGCGCCGCTTTGTCGGCACTGGCAGCATTTATAATATACAAACTTGATATTAGTTTTGAATATTCGCAGTATTTTTCTGCAGTGATAACGGTTATAACGGCTGGAGCAACATCGTATTTATGTTCTATGTCTTTCAAAAACAGCGGTTTTTTGATAGGCATTGTTTCCATAATGCCTATGCTGTTATTCTCCTTTATCAATATGATAGTTAATAAGAACACGCTTTGGCTCTTTATTGTCAAGTTAGCGCTGGCTGTGCTTATAGCCGGTCTGACAGGTGCGTTTGCCGTTAAAAAATCAAAAAAGATAAGGATCGGAAAATGAAAGGTAAAGAATTATCCAATGATTTTAAAAAACAAACGGAAGAATTAAAAAATAAAGATAAAAAAACGTTTTATGAGATATTTACAGAGTATAAGACGGTTATTTATTGCTCGTTGTTTTTTGCGGCGGGCTTGCTTTGCGGTGCATTTTTATATAAAAAATGCACAACCGATGTGCTTGATGAAATCATTACGGCTTCGGGAACAAATGAATTTTTAAATCTTTTTATAAACAATCTCGGATTTTATATGCTTGTTTTTTCTTTAACCGTTTTGCTCGGCGTTTGCCTGATCGGATTTCCGGTCATCAATGCGGTGCCTTTGGTCATAGGCATTCAAGCCGGTCTTAAGATCGCATATTATTATCTGAATTACGGATTTAAAGGATTCGGTTACAGTATACTGATGATAGCTCCGTTTGTCTGCTCGTTTTTAACGGTCATTGTCTATACGATTTCATTAAGCTCAGAGCTCAGCAAGAAAATTTATAATGTTACCACAGGAAAAGCCGATGATGAAAAGATCGAGTACAAAACGTATATGAAAAAGTATTTGCTTTACGCACTGCTTACCGTAGGCGTTGCGCTTTTAAATTCAGGTATTACAGCGGCGCTTGGCGGTATTGTGGCAATATAGTTAATTCTTTGATTCGCTGTTCAGCGGATTTGCAGCTATTGCTTTTTTTGCTGCATCAGCAGTCGTATGTGTATAGATTTCAGTAGTACCCAGATTTTCGTGACCCAAAACTTCTTTTAACAGAAGAAGATCAACATTCCCGTATTGGTACATAAGCGTTGCCGCCGTATGTCTTAATTTATGAACGGAAAGGCCTCTGTCGCCGAGACCTGCTTTTTCAAGATTTGCATAAACGATATGCTGAACGGTTTTCGGGCTTATTCTTTTGTTTCTGCTGCTTAAAAACAATGCTTTGTCTTTCACGCCGTCATGGGGTCGCTTTTTCATGTATTCCGCAACTGCTTTACTGCAGGCGTCATTCATATAAATAACGCGCTCCTTGTTTCCTTTGCCTGTAATAACAAGGCTGCCGTCATCTTTTATATCATTGTAATTGATGGAAACAAGCTCGGCAAGCCTCATTCCGCAATTCAAAAAAAGTGTTATTATGGCATAATCTCTTTCTTTGTATTGGCCGTCAATTACGGAAAGCAGTTTTTCCGCCTCCTCAAGAGTCAGATACTTGGGAAGCGATTTTTTTGTTTTTGGAATATCCAGATTTTTCATCGGATTCGTTTCAAGAAGTCCAAGGTTATCCGTTAAATATATAAAAAATCGCCTTATGGATATTACGCGTCTGGCGCGCGTCGTTTCATTATTTTTTCTCTCATTTTTCAGATAGATGAGGTATGCGTAAGCATCGTTCAGCGTTATACTTTTAATAAAATCCAGATCGATAGGGGATAGATCAATTTCATCATCCGGTACATCGCCGTATACAAGCTTCTTATACTTTGCCAGAAATCTGAAAAATGTACGCAGATCTGAGGCGTATTCAATGACAGATAGCTCGGAATGACCTTTAATTGCTTCCAAATACAGCAAATATTGCTGAACAAACTGCGGTAAAGATGTGAATTCTTCTTTTCTCAAAACAATATCTCCAATCTGTGAAACAGTTTCACAACAAATTTTATCATAATAGGTTTGATTTATAGGGAATGCGAACAAAATCCCCATATTAAAATTAATCGTATTTATAACAATTTGATCTCACGCCGCAATCGTTGATTTGTAAAATAAGTATTTTACTTCCAAAGTTCCTTTTATAAATTTCATTATTTAACAGTTCAAATCGAAGCGATATGCAGTGTAATATATACTAATATCAATTTGTAATCTTAAATACGATTTATAATAGAGAGTTATCTGTTTGAAATCCTGTTGCTTGCAGTGTAAAATCAAAATGCAAGCATATAAAGAAATATTACAAATGATTATATAAATTAAGTTGATCTAACACACTTTTATAAAGAATTTCCGAAAATCGCATATCTATGCGGTTTATTGATAATCTGTAGTGTATATTTTTTGCTTGTAACAAGCTCCCCTGCATTACACAAAAGATTAATTTTGTATAATTGTATCAAGTTTTTTGTACTCTGTCAATAGGTAATATAAAATAAATAAAGAGCAATCCTTATAAGCAGGACTGCTCTTTTTCTATTCCGTAAGCGCGTTAAACGCCTCTCTTATTGTTCTTACAGGAATTATATCTGCCGAAGTTTTTAATGATTTCGATAAGCTTTTGTAGTTATGAAACGGAATTATACATTTATCAAACCCGAGCCGGATCGATTCAGCAATCCTTTGTTCACAGTTATTTACTGCGCGTATCTCCCCTGCAAGTCCGATTTCTCCGAATGCGATAATATTGTCTTTTACAACAATGTCTTTTAGTGAGGATACCAGTGCCATCGCCACTGTCAGATCAGCCGCAGGCTCGTCCAGCCGAAGACCGCCAATAACATTAATATATGTATCCATTGAATTGAAATAGTATCCTGCTCTTTTTTCTAACACAGCTAAGATCATCGCCATTCTGTTATAATCAAAGCCGGTGCTCATTCGTCTTGGCGTTCCGAATCCGGTTGCTGTAACAAGCCCCTGCACTTCGGCAAGAATTGGCCTGGAACCTTCAATAACGCAGGCAATGCAGCTTCCGCTTACATTTTTCGGTCTGCCGGAAAGCATGAGCATAGACGGATTTTCTACCTCTTGCAGCCCGTCCTGCTTCATTTCAAATACGCCGATTTCGTTTGTTGATCCAAATCTATTTTTTACACTTCTAAGTATTCTGTAAGAATAATTGCGTTCGCCTTCAAAATAAAGCACGGTATCAACTATATGTTCAAGGACTTTCGGCCCTGCGATTGCACCGTCTTTATTTACATGACCTACAACAAAAATGGGAGTTTCCGTGGATTTTGCAAGGTGCATCAGAATATTTGTGCATTCTCTGACCTGTGTTATCGAACCTGCAGTAGAAGAAATCTCATCGTAAACCATGGTTTGAATCGAATCTATAATAACAATATCGGGCTTGTCCGTTTTGATTGTTTCAACAATGATTCCGATATCTGTTTGCGCCAAAATACATAGCTTATCGGTTGTTACACCCAGCCTTGCTGCACGCAGCTTGATCTGGCTTGCGGATTCTTCACCGCTGACATACAGAATGGATTTCGCTTTACCTAAATGCTCGCATATCTGTAAAAGTATAGTTGATTTTCCGATACCGGGATCACCGCTTAAAAGGACAAGACTGCCTTCAACAATGCCGCCCCCGAGTACCCGGTCAAACTCCGAAACACCTGTAGAGATCCTTTTTTCGATACTTGAATCAATTTCTTTAAGTTTTAATGCCTTCGCAGAATATATGGCGCTTTTGCCTGATTTGGAACGTGATGATGAAATGTTGCTTATCTGTTGCTCGTTCATCGTATTCCATTCTCCGCAGCCTGGGCATTTGCCGTACCATTTGCTGCTTTCATAACCGCATTCGGAGCAAACGTATAATGATTTTGTTTTCGGCATTATTGATCACCCTGCTTTTCATCTGATTTATACTGCTTAATCAATTTCCTTCGTTTATATACTGCGTGATGCCTAATGTGATTGTGCAAGCCAAACGCTTCCTGTAAGCGTCAGATTTTAGGTTTTCATTTTCCTGCGGATTACTCATAAAGCCGCATTCAACCATCACGGACGGCACCTGCGCATTATATAGAATATAATAGCTGTTATCGGATTGTTTATTACTTCTTGTATTATTCGGCTGGATAAACATTTTTGTATTATTCAGTATGTTGTCTGCGAGCTTTTTGCTTGATGCAACATTTGCAGTATACCACACCTGCATTCCCCACTCGCTTGCGTTCGTAAAATGGTTCTGGTGTATGGAAACAAGCACGGCATTATCAATACTGTTTACATAATCCAAACGATTATATAGATCTGAACGGGATCTGTCTTCTCCGTTCGGGTAAAACTCGGTGTCGCTGTCTCTTATCAGTTTGCATTCAATACCGCAAACCTTCAAAAAATCGTAAAGATTTAGAGCGATCGCCAGATTTATATCTTTTTCCGCAGTTCCGTCGGCGGCTGAGGTGCCGTCATCAAGCCCGCCGTGACCGGCATCGATGACGATGCAATTTCTGCCGGCATTCGTCTCAAAGTTGACGGTTTTTTTTGCAATAAAAAAGCTGTTTATACCCAAACAAGCCGAGAAAGTAAAAATGAGAACCAGCAATATTATCAGCGATTTTTTCATATTATCACCAATAATTTCTATGCTTAATTATATATTAAATAACATGAACTTTCAATAAAATATTGCAAAATGGGTTGAGTAAAGCTATAATTTAAGAAAATGACAGGCGGTGATATTATATGAAAATCGTTAATTTAGACGGTTATACAACAAACCCGGGCGATTTGAGCTGGGATTTTCTAAATAAATATTCAGGTGATGTTACGGTATACGAAAGGACGTCGCCCGATCAGGTCCTCAGCAGAGCCAAAGGCGCAGAGATACTGATTATAAACAAAACAGTTGTGGATGCTGATATGATCGATGCTCTTTCTCCGGAGCTGAAATATATCGGGCTTCAATCTACCGGGTATAATGTTGTTGACCTAAATGCGGCAGCGGAATACGGAATCACGGTTTGCAATATTCCCTCCTATTCAACAAATGCAGTGGCACAGCAGGTTTTTGCCTTTATTCTGCATTTTGCCAATAGGGTCGAACTCCATTCCGATTCTGTGCATAACGGCGACTGGTGCAGCTGCCCTGATTTTTGCTATACGCTCTCCCCTCTTTCCGAGCTTGACGGAAAAACATTAGGCATTATCGGTTTCGGCTCTATCGGAGAGCGGGTTGCGGCTATTGCAGAGTCTTTTGGCATGAATATTCTGGTCAATTCAAGAAGCAATAAAGATCTCAGCGGATTTAAATGTGCAAAACAGGTTGAGTTGAGTGAATTACTTGCTGAATCAGATTATATTACCTGCCATTGCCCGCTTACGGAAAGCACGGAAAATCTTATCAATGAGGATGCGCTTTCAAAAATGAAACAGAGCGCAGTATTCATAAATACATCACGCGGTCCTGTTGTTGATGAGGCTGCACTTGCAAACGCTTTGAACAGCGGCAAAATAGCCGGCGCAGCGCTTGATGTACTGAAGAAAGAACCTGCCGATGCTCATAATCCCCTTCTAACTGCCAAAAACTGTATTATTACCCCGCATATTGCGTGGGCAGCAAAGGAAACAAGGGCAAGATTGCTTGCGATATTAGATAAAAACATAGAATGCTACCTAAACGGCAATGCTCAAAATAAAGTGAATTGATTATTGACATCTGCCCGATTTTAAGTTATTATATTTTGTGTTCGCTGGTGTGGCGAAATCGGCAGACGCAAGGGACTTAAAATCCCTCGGTAGCAATACCGTACCGGTTCAAGTCCGGTCACCAGCACCACGCGCCGTGCAATGCGGCGCATTTTGCCGGCGTGATGGAATTGGCAGACGTGCCGGACTCAAAATCCGGTCCTGGCGACAGGGTGCGGGTTCGACCCCCGCCGCCGGCACCAAAAGCTCATCAATTCTGATGGGCTTTTTATTTTTATCTGAAATAATTGATTTTTCTTGATTTACTTTTAAATCTAATATATAATAAGTCCATATTATTTTGATTTTTGGAGGAGTTTTATGCAAGGTTCTACATTGCAGATCATGATAACAATGATAGCCTATATGGCTGTTGTTATTATCATCGGCATAGCTTTTGCAAAAAGAGCTAACAAAAACACGGATTCATATTTCTTGGGCGGACGAACGCTCGGCCCATGGGTAACGGCTATGAGCGCAGAGGCTTCCGATATGAGCGGCTGGCTTTTGATGGGTCTTCCCGGTGTGGCATATTGGTGCGGCATTTCGGATGCTGCGTGGACGGCGATCGGCCTTGCCTTAGGTACATATGTTAACTGGCTTATCACTTCCAAAAGGCTTCGCCGCTATAGTGAAAAAGCTAACGCTATTACTTTGCCGGAATTCTTTTCAAACAGATTCCATGAAAAAAATAAGATCATTATGACTGTGGCTGCATTATTTATTCTTATTTTCTTTACGGTATATGCAGCAAGCTGTCTTGTAACGTGCGGAAAGCTGTTCTCCACACTTTTTGGTTTTGATTATGTGCCTATGATGATCGTTGGCGCTGTATTTGTACTTGTATACACAATTATCGGCGGTTTTCTTGCGGAAAGCGCATCGGATTTTATGCAGGCCATCGTTATGGTAGTTGCGCTTGTTGTGATTGTTATTACGGGAACCGTTGCCGCCGGCGGGCTTGACGCTGTTATTGACAACGCAAAATCGATACCCGGCTTTTTTGACTTTTTCGGTATTGCAACGCCTGTTACCGATGCGAATGGAGTACAGCAATCCGTGAACGGCGAGCCTTTATTCGGCGAAGCCGGAACATATGGCTTTTTAAGCATTCTTTCCTGTCTTGCATGGGGCTTAGGTTATTTCGGTATGCCGCAGGTACTTCTTCGCTTTATGGCTATCCGCTCGGAAAGAGAGCTTAAAAGCAGCCGCCGTATTGCTACTGTATGGTGCGTAATTTCGCTTATTGTTGCAGTATTTATCGGCGTTATCGGAAGAGCTCTTTATCCCACCGCGTTGACTACGGCTTCAGAATCGGAAAATGTATTTATTTTGCTTGCTACGAATTTATTGCCGCCAATTCTTGCCGGTCTTGTTATGGCAGGTATACTTGCCGCTACAATCAGTTCGTCGGACTCCTATCTGCTTATAGCGGCTTCTGCGTTTTCCAAAAATATTTTCCAAGGTCTGATTCATAAAAAAGCATCTGACAAACAGGTTCTTGTTATATCAAGAATAACTCTGCTTGTGATCACTGCTATCGCCATCGTTATTGCGCTTGATGAAAACAGCGTAATATTCAATATTGTAAGCTTTGCATGGGCAGGCTTCGGTGCAACATTCGGCCCGCTTATGCTGATGAGCCTATTCTGGAAGCGTATAAACCGCTGGGGCGCTATTGCCGGCATGATCGGCGGCGGCGTAATGGTTTTTGTATGGAATCTTGTAATCCGTCCGCTCGGCGGGGTTTGGGACGTTTATGAGCTGCTGCCGGCTTTCCTGTTCTCATGCTTATGTATCGTGCTTGTTTCACTTTTGACGCCAGCACCGTCTGAGCAGATACAAAAGGAATTTGACGAAGTTAAAAAAGGTATTTAAGATTTTGCCGCCCGCTACGGGCGGCTTTTTTAATATTTTTCATTGTTTTTGATATACTATTTTTGGGTGAAGAATTATGATAGAACAAGATACGATTAAGCTTTTACGTGAATGCGATGCCGGCGTAAAAATGGGCATATCCTCTATTAACGAGGTCATTGATTACGCGCATTCGGAACAGTTGAAAAATTCATTGGTAAACTGTAAAACAGAGCATGAACAATTTGCCGATGAAATGCAAGCGCTTTTAAACAGATATTCAGATGAAGGTAAAGATCCGAATCCGATTGCCAAGGGCATGAGCTGGATAAAAACGAATGTGATGCTCAGCGTAAATGACTCGGATGCAATAATCGCAGATCTTATGACAGACGGATGCAATATGGGTGTGAAATCACTCAGTAAATATCTTAATGAATATAAAGCTGCCGATGAAGATTCCAAAAATATTGCAAAACGTATTATAACATCTGAAAACAAACTTGCAGATGAGGTAAGAGCATTTTTATAAAGTGATACGCTGTGTTTTGTGCACAGCGTATCAGCGTTATTCGTATAAGAGCTTGCTTTTAACCTTTTCATATATTTCCACGATTTTGAATCTTATCTCATAATCACTGTTTGAATATACAAGGTCTTGCTCCTCTTCACTCAGATAATCATCTATTTCATTTTCAGTAGCTGCCGGAAGGCATATTGCAGGGAACATTACACACCACCAGTTATGCCCTTTTGCCTCCCCTATTTCAATTTTAAGCGCATTATAAATTCCGCTCGGCAAAGTTAAATTATCATATTCACGTGTATTAAAATATTCTTTATCAACATATACACGCACTTTATATTCACTGTCATTCTCTCTGAGGCAATTTTCCGCTGTTTTTTGAAATACATCTATATTTTCCTTACATAGTTTAATAGTCGTTTCCAGCGAGTCTGAGGAGGCAAATATCGTTTGTCCCTCTTCAAGTACAGCGTCGCGCACTTTTAGCTTTAATTGCTGATCAATAGCACTGTCCGAATTGGCAAGAATATGAAGTCTGAATACTTCATTCGCAATGTTTTCGCTGGTTTTAATAAACGGTGTGATGTAAGCGCTGATGATTACAAGCAAAATGAAAATAGGGATAAAGATTTTTGAGAATTTTAAAATTTTATTACACATAGAAAAACCTGCCTTTCGCAATCAAGTCTTGGCAGGTTTTCTTAATTTTATTCACTGATTTTTACGATTTTAAAGCCTTTTCTGACAGGCGTGCAAACATCAACGTCTTTTGCAATGCCATTCAGCTCGTCCGCAGCGTTTACGGCGTTTTCTTTATTTTCAAAGATACCGAATACAGTAGGCCCGCTGCCGCTCATGCACACACCTAAAGCGCCGTTCTTTTTCAATATCTCTTTTATATCTACCCGCTTGGGAACCTCAATAAACTGTTCAAATACATTTTCAAGCTTGGAACAGATCGCACGGAGACTTTGTGACTGAACAGCGCAAAGCATACCGAATTTATCGGGAGTTCTTGTTTTGCCGTACTCATCAAACTGTTTATACGCAATACCCGTATTTACGTCATAATCGGGTTTTGCAAGAACGATATAGCAATTTTTCAGCGGCTTTACTTTGCTGAGCTTATCCCCTATTCCCTGCGCGAGCAAGGTGCCGCCTGTTAAACAAAACGGCAGATCTGCACCGATTTTAACGCCGATTTCGCAAAGCTGTTCATCGCTTAGACCCGTTTTGTAGATCTCATTGAGCGCTATGATTACAGCGGCACCGTCGGCGCTTCCGCCGGCAAGTCCGGCAGCATGCGGTATTCTTTTAACAATATCGATATTTATGCCTTTATTTTTCTTTTTTGTGTACTTAAAAAAAGCTTCGGCGCTTTTCCAGCATATATTTTTTTCGTCAAGCGGAATACCGGGTGTTTTGCATGATATGGTGATCTTTTTAGACTTGTTTTCTGTAACGGTTACGGTATCATGCGTGCTTACGCTTTGCATGATCATAAAAAGATCATGGTAACCGTCGGTTCGTTTCGCGATAATATCAAGCATAAGGTTGATTTTTGCATATGCGTTAATTTTAACTTCCATGTGTAATTCCTATTTAATCTCTTCCAAAAATTCTTTGATTCTTTCCGCTGCTTTTCTGATATTTTCGATAGAATAGCAGTAGGAAACGCGGATAAATCCCTCTCCGCAATCACCGAAAGCATTGCCGGGCACAACGGCAACCCTTTTTGCGTAGATCAGCTTCTCACAAAAATCGCTACTTGAAAGCCCGGTGCTCTTAATGCACGGAAAAACGTAAAACGCTCCTTCCGGCTTAAAGCATTTTAATCCCATTTCATTAAAGATATTAACGGTGTAGCGTCTGCGCATATCGTAATCGCTTTTCATTTTTTCTATATCGCCGTCTCCGTTTTTCAGCGCGTCAATAGCGGCATACTGAGAATTCGTGGGGGCACTCATAATTGCAAACTGATGCAATTTAGTCATCTGGGATATAACTTCAGCAGGACCCAACGCATATCCGAGCCGCCAGCCTGTCATCGAATAGGTTTTAGAGAAGCCGTTGATAACAACAGTCCTTTCTTTCATGCCCTCTATTGATGCGATGGAGCAATGCCCTTCGTCAGAGTAAGTAAGCTCGCTGTATATCTCATCAGATATAACGAACAGATTATGCCTGATTATTGCCTTGCTTATAGCCTCAAGCTCATTCCTGCGTAGGATTGCGCCGGTTGGGTTGTTCGGATATGGCAATATCAGCAGCTTTGTGTTCGGCGTTACCGCGTTTTCTATTTCCTCTTCGGTCAGCTTGAAATTGTTTTCCGGCTTTGTTGCAATGCTGATTACTTTGGCTCCACAGGTTTCCGCGATCGGGCGATAGCAAACGAACGAAGGTTCAACCAATAAAACCTCATCGCCGGGATTAATAAGTGTTCGAATGGCCATATCGATTCCTTCCGAACCTCCGACTGTAACGAGCACTTCACTTTTGGGGTCGTAGTCAATATTGTATTTTCGGTTGTAGAAAGCAGAAATCTCTTCACGCAGCTGAATCATACCTGCGTTGGCAGTATATCTTGTTGCGCCTTTATCCAGGTAATCGATAGCTGTGTTTCTGATATGCCACGGAGTCAGAAAATCAGGTTCTCCAACGCCGAGCGAGATCACATTGTCCATTTCTTCCGCTATGGAAAAAAATTTACGTATTCCGCTGGGTTTTACTTTTTTTATACTGCTGTTGAGCAGATCGTCATAATTTATCACAGGGAGATGTTCCCCCTATCATCTTTAGGCTCGGCGGTAAGAAACACACCGTTTTCCTTATATTTTTTAAGTATGAAATGTGTTGCGGTGGAAACCACGCCTTCAAGCGGTGAAAGTCTTTGCGCAACAAACATTGCAACCTCATGAAAGGATTTATCCGTAACAAGCACTGTCAGATCAAATGCACCGCTCATAAGGTATATGGACTCAACTTCTTCAAGCTTGGATATTCTTTCGGCTACATCATCAAATCCGTGGCCGTATTTTGGCTGTATTTTAAGTTCTATAAGTGCTGTGACTGTTTGATGATCGGTCTTTTCCCGGTCAACAAACGCTTTATAACCTTTAATAATGCCGCTGTCTTCAAGCAGTTTTATTTCATCAGCAACCTCTTTTTCTGTTACGCCGAGCATTACGGCAATGTCTTTATTAGATAGTCTGGCATTTTCTTCAAGAATTTTAAGTAATTTTTCAGTCATAGCTTTCTCCTTATCATCTGATCTCAATAAGTTCCGGGCATCTGTTGGTATAAACCGTGATGTGTTTAAATCCGCATTTTAAAGCAGCGTCCATCCCCTGCTCTATCCCCATTCCTATTTTATCATAGTAATGTGAATCAGAACCTATAGTGATGTATTTGCCGCCAAGGTCTTTAAACCGTTTTACAATATCGGCGCTCGGTAAAATATCTTTCATTTCATTGAAATATCCTGATGTATTGATCTCAAGTGCCTTTTCATTCTTAATCAGAAGCAATAATATCTCATCTATTATCTTGCTGAATTTCGAAAGATCCACTTTGATCTTGTGTTTACCGGTAATATATCTCAGGGGATATGTTAAATGCGCGAGCGAATCAAATTGATTCCATTCGCAAAGCCTGTATATATTTTCAAAGTATTGCTGCAACAGGGCGTATACGTCATAATCCTGATAATCAAGAAAAAAGAAATCCTCCATGTTTTCAAGATTGTGTACGGAGCCCAAAACAAAATCATAATTGTATTTATTTAATATGCTCTCGGCAAGCGGCTTATTATATATTGATTGGCCCAATTCAATGCCTCTGAATACCTTAATGGAATCTTTGAATATATAAGAGCATTTTGTAGTATCAAAAAACTGATTATCGCAAAGCTTGTCAAAATCGCAGTTTTTGGAATCGATTTCACAATGGTCTGTAAGCGCAATACCCTTCAGGCCCTTTTCCACAGCGCTTTCACACATCAGCGTGCATGAATGGTTACCGTCAAAAGAATGCTCCGAATGTGTGTGCAGATCGTAAAAATTTTCGTATTTCATAGTTTATTCCTTTCCGAGTCAAACTATTTTACCACATTATGAGCCAAAATAAAATATTATTATTCTTTTTATTGAAAAAAATTTACCACTTTGTTATAATCTTCTTAATTAATTATAGGAGGTCTTTGCAAATGAAGGCGGTCATTACAGTTGTCGGCAAAGATACGGTCGGTATTCTGGCCGGCGTTTCAACCATTTGTGCCGGTCATAAAGTAAATATTACAGAGGTTACGCAGTCTATTTTGGACGATATGTTCTGCATGATCATGCTGGCAGACGTCAGCACATGTGATATTCCTTTTTCTGATTTTTCCGACGAACTTTCGGAATACGGAAAGAATAATGCTCTATCAATCCATGTTATGAATGAGGATATTTTTAATTCCATGCACAGAATATAGGAGCGCTGACCGATATGATCAATACATCAGATATACTTGAAACGATACATATGATACAGGACGAATGCCTGGATATACGCACGATCACGATGGGTATTTCGCTTATTGACTGCGCTGATACCGATATCGACAGTTCTTGCCGCAAGCTTTATGACAAGATCTGCACCAAAGCGGAAAAGCTTGTTGCCACCGGCGAGGATATTGAAAAGCATTACGGTATACCCATAATCAATAAAAGAGTTTCCGTAACGCCTATAGCGATACTTGCAGGTGTCAGCGGCGGCGATCCCATAAAATACGCGCTTGCGCTCGAAAAAGCGGCGCAAACGATCGGCGTTAATTTTATAGGCGGTTATTCCGCACTCGTTCAAAAAGGTTTTTCCGCAGGAGATCTTGAACTGATCGAATCTATACCGCAGGCGCTTGCCCAAACGGAACATATCTGTTCGTCGGTAAATATCGGCAGCACAAAAGCAGGAATCAACATGGACGCCGTTAAGCTCATGGGGCAGAAAGTTAAAGAAGCTGCCGAGCTTACAAAAGATGATAATTGTATCGGCCCCGGAAAACTGGTTGTTTTCTGCAATGCTCCTGAGGATAATCCGTTTATGGCGGGAGCGTTTCACGGTGTTTCGGAACCGGACTGCGTTATCAATGTAGGCGTATCGGGCCCCGGTGTTGTAAGGGCGGCAGTATCAAAGCACCCCGAATACAGCATAAATGAACTTGCAGAGCTTATAAAGAAAACGGCATTTAAAGTAACAAGAATGGGCCAGCTTGTTGGTGTTGAAGCGTCAAAAAAATTAAATGTTCCTTTTGGCATCGTTGATCTTTCACTTGCTCCGACTCCGGCAGTCGGCGATTCCGTTGCACATATTCTTGAAGAGATCGGTCTTGAACAATGCGGTGCACCGGGAACTACAGCATGCCTTGCAATGCTCAATGACGCAGTAAAAAAAGGCGGCGTAATGGCTTCATCAAGTGTAGGAGGCCTTTCAGGCGCGTTTATTCCTGTTTCTGAGGACAGAGGCATGATCAATGCTGCAAGATCAGGCGCCCTCTCTATTGAGAAACTGGAGGCTATGACAGCGGTTTGTTCCGTGGGACTGGATATGATCGTTATTCCCGGTGACACAACGCCTGAGGTCATAAGCGGTATAATTGCCGATGAGGCTGCCATAGGCATGGTGAACGGCAAAACTACAGCAGTAAGAGTTATACCTGCTGTAGGCAGAGGGATCGGCGATGAACTTGAGTTCGGTGGGCTTTTAGGCTCAGGTCCTGTTATGAGGGTGAATACAAAATCTCCGGCCAAATTCATCAACCGCGGCGGAAAGATACCGGCACCGCTCCACAGTCTTAAGAATTAAACAGAATCGTTAAGAATATTTAAAAGACCGCTTATCGGCGGTCTTTTTATGTTGCATCATATAAAAAAGCCCGGTCATGCCGGGCTTTAAAATTTTTATCTTACCAAAGATAATTTGTATTATTAAATGTAAGCGGCTCATATGTGCCGTTGTTATAAACATAGCAGCCGGAAAGCTTGATCGGAACAGCAAATGTTTTTCCGCTGCAGGTGAATATGTAACAATCAGCGTTATTAACCGTTTGCGTTCTTCCCGTATAAGAAATGGTAGTATTGCTTACATCGGAAGAATAACCGATAACCTTGTAATTATCGTGAATGACCTGCCTTAAGAAATCTGTTGCAACAGAAACGGAGTAATCGGGCGTAGTTGTGATTTCATGCGGATTTGAATAAGGATCGTAATCATAGACCCTATCTCCTGCAGCCGTAGTGGTTTCATCACTTACCGGCAGTTGAAGCGGTGTATAAAGCAGCCACATCACAATGAAGTAGATAACAAGCCAAAGCAGAAGAAGCAAAATGATCATGCTGAAAACTTTTTTGGACTTACTATCCTGAAGCACAAACTCATCCCTGCTGGGAATGGCCATCGGTACGAAAGGCTTGCCTTTCTTGGCGCATTTTGCTTCCATTTTAGCATTTTTCTTTTCAATTTTCTTCACATATGAGGCATAAGCCTTATCCGTAGCTTTCTCAATCTTGATCTCTCGTTTAGACTGAAATTCATCAATAGGCGGAATAACGATCGGAACAAAACCGTCTTTGCCGGCACCTTTAGCATTCTTTTTATTTGCCTGCTTTACAAATTTGTTATATTCCTTTTCATGCTTTTTTTCAGCCTTAACAGCGGCTTTCTGAGCAACTTTTTCAGCCTTGGCGGATTTCTTTGCCGCCTTTGCCTCTTTCTTTTCAAGCTTTGATTCTTTACTCAAGGCAGTACCCTCCTTACAAAGTCTAAAGGTAGTATAACATTATTAAAATCAAATTTCAACAAAAAAATTAAAATTGGTAATTAAAAATATGAATAAACTGTAAAATATTACGAAAATTTGAACGCTTGATACTAATCGGGTGATATTTTACTCATATACCCTAAAGACTGATATAATATTTTTACGCTTCATAAACAGAATAAAAACCTTAAAAAACCAAGAATATCCCGATTTTTTAAGGTTTTTATAAATGGAGGCACCACCCAGATTTGAACTGGGGCATAAAGCTTTTGCAGAGCTCTGCCTTACCACTTGGCTATGGTGCCGCAAACAAGGTTGCTTTGAATATAATGGGCACTAATTTCTTAGTGCCCGATGGAGCGGATTACGAGACTCGAACTCGCTACCTCCACCTTGGCAAGGTGGCGC
>URED01000003.1 GCA_900546785.1 uncultured Oscillospiraceae bacterium
CTGAATTTCGTTTTTCGCGAGCGGGTGCCGTACAACGGTACTGCCCCCGAGCGAAGGACGGAAAGCGCAAATGCCGCATGAATACTTGTTTCATGCGGCATTTAACTATTTTCAGCGCAGTATTAATTCTACAGGCAAGGTCTTTTCCTGCTGTTCGCGATTTGGCTTGATTTGGAATATAAATATATTTGCGCGGTTCAGCCGACTTTATCGACAGCCTGAAGGGCCGATAGGAAATCGACCCTTTTAAATTTCAGATTATTTATTTTGATTACAGCAGCTTTTCAAGACCATCGGTGGAATACGCCTCGCCGGCACGTTTTTTCTTAAGCTGCGCCATAAGCGCCTCAAAACGCCGGCGCGTCATGGGGTAAAGAACAAGGAAGATGATCGAGATCAAAAGCATTGCCGCAGGAATAATGGTGGAGATATTTTCCATGCCGTTTACGATCTTGGGATCCGTGACCTGCTGAATAAGGGATTCGGAACCCGCGATATCGCCCGAGGAATCATAGCCGTAGGCGCCGAGCAGAACGCCCGCCATAAGAATACCGAAAGCGGAGCCGAATTTCTGCACGAGCTGCGGCAGGGCGGTGATCGTTGATTCTTTTCTTGTGCCTGTTAAAAATTCATCCAGCTCAACAAGATCATAGCCCATGGAATAGAACAAAGTCCAGAACGTGCCCGTGCCTATGCCGAGCACAGCGGGCGCCACAACGCACATGATCCTGAAGCCGCCTATCTCGGCATCCAGTCCGATGAGCTTGATCAGCACCTCGCCCACGCAGGCGATGGAAAGAAACACGATTGCCGCAAAGCGCCTGTCTTTTTTATGCGCCACCTTTTCAACGATGGGCACCACGACCGCCATGGAAACGACAAGAGAGATGATAACGGCAACGATACCCGTATCGTAATCCATGCCGATACAATCGATTACCATATAAGTCAGATTGGACTGGATCATGGACGAAGTGGCAAGGAAAAAGAAAACGAAAAGCAGAAAATATTTTGCCGGCTTCATGGCAAGGATACTGCCGAAAGATTTGAAAGTATCTTTAATGGAGCCTGTTGATTCGCCGGGCACGGCTTTTTTCGGCTCATAAACGCCGTTTAAGGACTTGCAGCAGATAAAGCCGAAAGCCACCGCCATAACGCTGATGATCGCCGCCACAACGGCATAAGCGTTGCTTTCATATTTTGAAGTAAGCAGCACCGCAATGGTGGGAACGAGCGCGGGCAGGATATTGCCGAGACCAACGGCAACGGCATTGAGCAGAGAGGAGAGCGAACGGATCTCCGTGCGCTCGTCATAATCCTCCGTTATCTCCGCAACAACAGCGTAATACGGGATCGTATACATGGTATAGAACACCCAAAGGCACATCGTGATAAACGTATACAGCAATATCTTAGCAAGCTGAGAGGACAGACCTGCGCCGATACTCGTCCATGCCAGCACGAAAACAAGGCCGAGCGGCACGAGCGACATTTTCATGACCTTTTGCTTTGAAACGCCGGGACGGTCCGCATAATTGCCGATCATAGGATCTGTTACCGCGTCCCACGCAATAGAAATAAATATGATGATGGAACTGAACGCCGGCTTGATCCCGGCGATCTCGATAAGGAATGTGAGATAATATGTGTAAAACATATTATAGATAAGCGATTCAGAAAAGATACCGAGCGCATATCCTGTTTTTTTCTTCTTGGTAAGCTTGCTTTTGGCAGACATGATTACACCTCCGACTTTTATTTTACATCAACAGGCGGAGGTGTGCAAGTAGCACGGAAGTATTATTTTAATAGTTCTGCATCTAATTTACAATTATTTTGCCCTTTTCGCATCATTATTCAGCTCGTCACGCCACTTGACGGAAACAGGCGCGTTGCAGCGCACTTCGGAGACCACGGCTGAAATATTTTTGTAAAGCAGTTCCGTGCCGGCTTCATCACAGCAGTAATTTGCCGCGCATTCGGGCGCTATGCCGATGCTGCCCGCGGTTTCTACCGCGTCTATATTTGCGCCGATAAAAATAAATTCCCAGCCGTATTTTGCCTTTTGGCGCTCTATCATGGTTTTGACGCGGTCAGAAGAATAGGTGCGGCTGGCATTCTCCATGCCGTCCGTAATGATAACGAAAAGCGTTTTTTGCGGTATATCCTCTTTTCTTGCGTACTTATGGATATTGCCGATATGATGTATTGCATAGCCGACGGCGTCAAGCAGCGCCGTGCAGCCGCGCACGTAATAATCCTTTGAAGTCAGCGGGCTGATCTTGGAAATATTGCACCGATCGTGCAGGACTTCCCTTTTATCATCAAACAAAACCGTGGAGACGAGCGCGGTTCCCGGTTCTTCCTTTTGCTTTTTCAGCATGGAATTGAAACCGCCGATCGTATCTTGTTCAAGCCCCGCCATAGAACCGCTTCTATCGAGGATAAATACAAGCTCTGTAAGGTTTGCGTTATTTTCGTTTTTCTTTGTTTTGATACTGATCTTTTTCATAATTACGATCCTTTCTGATTTATTTTTCACCGGAGGCCGCAAGCTTTTTGAGCCGGTCAAATTCCTGTGAGATGACGAGGAATTCACTTGGCAGAAACCGGGCGGCGGTCTTGACCAGTTTTTTGTTTTTTTCTTGCTGTGCAGGCAGATTATCGTAAAACGCAAGCGCGATACTGCCGGTTATTGCGGCAAGGGTATCGCTGTCGCCTCCGAGTGAGACGGCGTTGCGGACGGCGTCCTCAAAATCTGTGGATTCCAAAAACGCTCTGATTGCCTGCGGCGCGGTCTGCCGGCAGGTTTCATGGAAAGAATAATTTGGGCGGATCTCGTCAAGCGGCGTATCCAGCGGATAAAAGTTGTTTTCGATATACTGTTTTATCTCGCCTTTGGAGCTTCCGGTGCGGGCAAGGAAGATCGCACATCTGCTTAACAAATTCCTTTTTGAGCTGATCTGCATGTTTTTGCGGATCCTGAACTGCCTTTGCGCCGAGAACAGTGAGCGCCTTTGCAACGGCAACGGTCATTACGATATCATCCGTAAAAAAGCAATCTTTCGAAAACAGCTCAAAATCCTTTGTTTTGATATTGCTGAACTCAAATCTTGAGCCGGTAATATCGCCGATCATTGCTCCGAACATGATTTAAGCACTCCTTTCACTTTTGATTTCATTTATATTGTAGCACACAGGCGCAGAGCACAGGTCGCCCGGCGGGCGACAAAAAAAGAACCGATGAAAAACATCGGTTCAATATAAAGATACTTTCGTTTACCCGGCGCTGCCGAGAAGGCTTTGATCGTAATCAAAAAGCACCTCATTGATCTCGTAAATATTATATATTTTATTTATAATACAATATTCTATGATGATATCGAAAACACTGCTGTGGGAAAGGGCAAAGCCGGCTTTCATCAGCATTTCTTCCGCCTCGTTCAGCTCAAGCTCCAGCGCTACGCAAAAGGCAAGCACTGTGGGCTTGCTGGGCTTATAATTCGGGTTTGAACGGATCTTGGAAAACAGCTTTCTGTCTATATTCGCCTTATGGTAACATTCACTGTCCGTCATGCCCTTTTCGTCTATCTTCCGAAGCAGCATTTCCGAAAAGCTCTCGTCCTTCACGCTGTCCAGAAAATCGCCTACAGACGAGGCGTCCGGAACACCGGGAGACAGTTCCTCTTCAAACGCATCTTCCGCAGCGTCGCACTCTGCCGGGAACATACCGACGTTTTCTGTATGGCCGGCAACACCGGGCGCAGGGATGTACGTACTTTCTCTCAGGATCTGGCTGCACTGGCTGCGGCGCATCTGCTCGTAATCGGGATCCGTATGCAAGGAAACATAATGATCGTCGATGTACTCCTCTATGCCGGGAATCAGCCTGCTGCCCTCATGGAGCGCAGACCTGCCGAAGAATACAAGATACACCTGCATATCGCTGTTTTTCAGAAAATCCGAAATGGCTTTTACGGCAACATTCACACCCTCACGCAACGGATAACCGTAAACGCCGCAGGATAGGAGCGGGAAAGCTACCGAGCTGCAGCCGTACTGCTCCGCCAGAGCAAGCGAGTTAAGATAACAGCTTCTTAAAAGCGCTTCTTCGCCGTGCCCGCCTCCATGCCAAACAGGGCCGACGGTATGTATGATATATTTGCAGCCGATCGCATAGCCCTTTGTTATCTTTGCGCTGCCCGTATCGCACCCGCCGAGCTTTTTACACGCTTCAAGCAAGGCGGGGCCTGCGGCGCGGTGGATAGCGCAGTCCACTCCGCCGCCGCCGAGCAGCGTACTGTTTGCGGCATTCACGATGGCGTCGCACTGCATTTTGGTTATATCGTTTCTTACAAATTGTAGCGGCATTTATTTTTCCTTGATCTGACGGGAGCCAACACAATAGGGTTTAGCGGGCTGATTCCGTCAGCTGACCTTTCTTTTTTCTCAGCACATCAAACACGCACCATGCCGCAAAGCCCGCAAAGCCGACAACGCTTGCGGCTATACCCGCGTTTTTATGAAGTGTGGAATAACGCATTTCTATCTGATGATCGCCGGCGGTGAGGTCTATGCCGATAAACGTATCTGCAATCTCTTTATAATCGTATGCCTGACCGTCTACATAAAGCGTCCATCCCTCCGTATAAGGAACGGTGAGTATGACCGTTGAATCCGTATCCGTATGATATTCGCCGGAAACGGTATTTTTGCTGAAATTCAGCGTAGAACTGCTGCCGGAAGCAAGCGCGGTAAGCGCATTTTCCGCGGCGGCAACATCAAGCTGCGCAAAATACACATCATGTGTTTTGATCGATGACGATTTTTCATGAATATAATGAATGGACACATCTACCTTTTCACCGGCGCTGAAATTGCCGAGATAAACGGCGTTTGTATAAAATCTGGAGCAGATTCGCTGCACCCTTTCGCCGTTTAGGTAAAGCGCGCACTGCTTGCCGTTTGAACTGTCATGATAATCGGCGGGATCGGTATAGAAATAGAGAGGGCCGTCCTTTTCAACGGTTACGGTCATATCCTGTTTTTTATCTTTCATGCTGCCCTTGGTGAAATCAGGCTGTGTGTAAAGCGCAACATCGTACCCGAGCGCCGCTGAGATCAGCTTTTCCTGATTTTCAAACGGATCATTGCCGTAATCCAGATCATCATAAAGCTTTTCGGAAACGTTGAACGCGAGCGGCAGCGCGTAAGGATTTTCATAGATGCTGTATCTGCCGTCAAAATAATCGTTGTTATTAAACTTTTCGAGTCCCGGCGCGGATTCGGAAAGGATCTGGTATTTGATACCGAGGAAGCTGTCTGCCACAAACAGGGGCGAATTATAATAGGTTTCCGTTGCGTTATATTTTTTCTGCGTATAATTATCCTCGTTGATGCTTGTGGGATCCGAGTAGCCCATTTTTGCAAGGAAAATATCTACATTCGGATCATACGTAGAAGTATAACCGGCTATACCGTTATAATTGAACATAAAGCCCTCGCTGCTCATATTCTCTCTGCCCACTTCGGTAAGGTAACTCACGGTTTTTTCAATACGGTAGAAAGAATCGTCCGCCGCTTTGATATCGCTGACGGCAGCGCTCATTTCGTTGGAATAATCGATATAATCCTGCGTATCATCTTTATAATTCTGTTTGAATGCCAAAGCGCCGTTGAAAGTCAGCTCGGCAAGGGTAAGCGCGCACACGAGCAGCGCCGCCGTACAGCGGAGGAACTTTTTGTTTTTGAGCGCATGGATAAGCACAAGCGCAGCGCCGTAAACGACTACAAGGGCGATATAAAAATAGCTTATCATGCTCTTTTTGGTTGCGCCGGCAAGATCAAGCAGAATGAATACGCCGGCTATGATCCCGAGCGCCTTAAGCATAGTGAGCTTGCAAAAGCCGTGTTTTTTGATCTCTTTTACACAGACGCAGGCAAAATATGCCATTAGGAAAATAAACGTAAATGCCCAGCGGAACTGATAGGAATAGCTTTTAACAAAGCCTGTCCACATCACGTTGAGCACATCTATGCAAAAGCAGAAGATCATAAACGCAAACGCTGTCAGCGAAAGGAGCCTCTTTTTAAGAGATATGCGCTTATCCACAAACATATACACGGCAAGCACCAGAACGATTGCGCCGCAGTACATGATCGTTGCGTCTGTGGCATTGCTGTCTGCATTGATCATAAAGCCTTTGAGACTTTCCAGCAGGCGCACATTTACTTTTAAGCTGATGCCGCCGGAACTTGCCTTGCCGCCAAGGAGCGAAAGCAGACCGGGCACCAGGATAATACCGCTTGCAAGCACGCCTAAGATCATATCCGCGGCAACGCGCAGGGCATCTCCGATTGCGGGCTTGATAACATTTTTGAAATCCCTGAAATCATACTTTTGGGCAAGTTCGAAAAGGAAGCAGAAGCCCGTCATAAGGCAGACCATGTAACCGGCGTACCAATTAGAGAAGATCGCCATAAAAACGGAGAAGAACAAAAGACCCTTTTTATTGTTATAAAGCAGCTCGTAAACACCGAGGCAGGCGAGCGGCAGCATAACCACGCCGTCCAGCCACATGATATTATGGCAATACACAAAGCTGTATTCACTCAGCGCATAGCAGCACGCGATAAGTACGGTGGGAATAAGCGAAATATTGAATCTTTTTCTTATAAAACAGGAAGCCGTAAGACCTGCAAAAGCGATCTTTACAACCGTTATTATACTTACAAAAAGCGGTATCTGCGATTTATCTATAAAATAGATAAGCAGATTGAGCGGGCAGGTAAGATAATAGACTACAAGACCGATCATCTGCCCGCCGAGCGATTTTGAAGCGGAATATTCAAGACTGGCATTGCCGTGCAGCACGTCCCAAAGATAGCCGTAATAATCTTTGTACTGTATCTTCAGGTCGCTTGTTAAAATAGAAACGCTGCCGAAAGGATCCGTTCCGTTTATAATATAGACCGCAACCATTACCGCCGCGCAGATCAAAAAGGACAGAAACAGAATAAGCGGGAGTTTTTTGTCTTTATTTTTTAAAGATGATGATCTCATAACCCTCTCCACATCGCAAAAGTTTTAGGCAGATATACAAACAATTAAGCCGTATTTATATTATCATAACAGAAAATATATATCAATCGAAAATTCAAAAACCTTGCAAAATCTTAATAATTCGTATTGCCGGGGCAATGTGATCAGGCTGCAATGCCTATTCGGAACGTTCCAGCATCGTTTGCGCAAAGATGCCGTAACCCTTAAGCGGATTGTTTACGATAACATGTGTTACCGCGCCGACGAGCTTGCCGTTTTGGATTATGGGAGAACCGCTCATGCCCTGCACGATCCCTCCGGTTTTTTCTATCAGGGCTTCATCCGTGATCTTGATGATCATATTCTTCTCTTCATCATTCTGATAAATGCGGGTTATCTCCGCAGAATAAACGGCCGGGCCGTTTTCATCCACCGTTGTTATGATCTGGCAAAAGCCTCTTTCCACTTCCTGCGGCAGAGCTACCTCGTATTCGCAGTATTGTGACAGATCCACCTTATTGCTGTATTTTCCGTATATCCCCTGCTGTGTATTTATGTTAAGAACACCGATCTCAGAGCTTGAAAATTCGCAGCTTATCGAGCCCGTCTCGCTGGCAGTTGATTTTGTTACGGAAGACACGGTGGTCTCAACGGCTCTGCCGTCCAAAATCGGAATGATATCGCCCGTATCCACATCCGTTATGGGGTGGCCGAGCGCCGCCATGTTGCCGCTTGAAGGGTTATAAAAGGTAACCGTTCCGATACCGGCGGTGGAATCGCGCACCCACATACCCGCCTTGTAACAGCCCTCTGCCGCAACATAAACGGGCGTTAATGAAAAATCGCGGTATTCACCGTTTCTGTTGACCCTGATCTGAAAAGTTTCTCCGTTATTATCATTCAGTATCTGGCTCACCCGATCTGACGAATAGACTTTTTCTCCGTTTATGGAAACAATAACATCGCCCACCTGAATGCCCGCCTGCCTGGACGGGTTCACCGTTTTTCCGTCTGCGGTCACATCCTTAGTGCCAACAACCATAACACCGTCCGTATAAAGCTTTATGCCGAAAGATTCCCCGGACACGAGCACAACATCCTCCTGCGCCGCCTTAACGGTTTCATTTTTTACCGGGATGATGCCCAGCAGAGTAAGGCTGCTGTTTTCGCTGCCGACGGATTCCGCGCTCTGAAAATCCACGCTTTCTTCCCTGTCATAGCTCAGATAAAAAATGTTGTCTATAACCGTATCAGACTGATCTTTTACATAAAAAGTATCCGGATAGGCTGCGTGAGCATACGCAACAAACGAAAAGATAACGGCTACGGCAAGCGCGGCCGCGCCGTTTAAAATTCTGATAAATTTTCTCATACAGATCACCTTTTTTATTATATCCGCACGGCAGAATTATAAAAAAAGCAAAAATATGAAAAAAACGCCGCGGAAAACCGCGGCGAAAATTTGAAAATAATATAATTTGAAAAAATAATAAAAATAAAATTTTTTAAATAGAAACGTCCATCGCGATCTGGTAAAGATCGGTATCTATATGCTTTTTCATATTCAGCGCTTCAAAAATATCGTAATCCACAACATCGCCCTTCTGGCTGGCAACGACTCTGTTTCCGATATTCTTCATAAGCAGCTGCTTAACGGCGTAATGGCCCATACGTGTAGCCATAACTCTGTCCTTAACGGTAGGCGAACCGCCTCTTTGAATATGGCCGAGTATACATGCGCGGGATTCAACGCCCGTCTTTTTCTGGATCTCTTTTGCAAGCTCCGTTACATCTATGCCAACGCCCTCTGCAACAACGATAAGGAAATGCTTTTTATCCGTGCGCTGGGTACGCTTCATTCTTTCAATAACATCCTTTTGAATATCAAATTCAATCTCCGGGATAAGAATGGAGGTGGCGCCAACGGCAATGCCGGCGTTGAGCGCAAGATAGCCCGCTCTTCTGCCCATGACCTCTATGACCGTGCAGCGGTCATGCGATTCCGTTGTATCCCTTACCTTATCCACACATTCCATGATGGTATTGAGGCAGGTATCGTAACCGATCGTATAATCGCAGCAGGCAATATCATTATCAATCGTGCCGGGAATACCTACGCAGGGAATACCGCGCTCGGAAAGATCGCGCGCGCCGCGGAAAGAGCCGTCTCCGCCGATAACAACAACGCCTTCTATACCGTTTTCGCGGCAGGTCCTTATTGCTTTTCTCATGCCTTCTTCCGTGGCAAATTCCGCGGAACGGGCGCTGTAAAGCTTTGTGCCGCCCCTGTGGATAATATCTGAAACAGAGCGCAAATCAAGCTCCACAAAATCACCGTTTATAAGTCCGTTATAGCCTCTGATAACACCGAGAACACGAATACCGTTTACACAGGCTGTTCTTACGACCGCACGCACTGCGGCGTTCATGCCCGGAGCGTCTCCCCCGCTGGTTAAAACAGCAATCGTTTTCATAAAACAATCCTCCTCAGATAATACTAACTATTAAATATTTAAATATTCATTTAAAGGTAGCTCACAATATTTTACTCGCTGTTGCGGAAAAAGTCAATACTATTCTTTTAATCATTCGACCAGGGCAACATTTTCACTGCCCAAAACGCGGCGCAGCTCCGCAAGCATCGTTTCGTTCGGCGCTACAAAGCATTCCCTTTTTTGCACTTCATAATGTTTTTTATCTTTATAATAGAAATACAGCGGATAAGCGCCTTCAAAAATAGAGCAAATGATTTTGGCTTTATGGATTCTTGCATCATTTTCATTTTCAAAGCGCAGGAAAAGCCCTTTGTGCTTTGATCTTTTCTGCGGCTCGCCGGCAGCGGCGCCGTGATCTTGGCGCGGCTTAACATCGGAGCCGGGGGCTCCTGAAACGGTATTGGCAAGGATCTTCGGATCCTTTTCCTCTTCTACGGAAAGCGTGCCGCCCACGGTTATTATGCCTGACGGAACAAGCAGCTCCGAAACAGACTGAAGCAGCTTGGGGAATACGATGACCTCTATACTGCCGAGCATATCCTCTACCGTGACGAACGCCATGTTGGCGCCGTTTCTTGTTTGCTTTACCGTGATATGCGAGATGATGCCGCAAAGCGTAACGTTATCTCCGTCCTTATATTTTGAAAAAGATGATTTTTCCGATTCAAGCAATTCACCCGTTTTGGCGTAACCGAGCGAATGGATCACATTTTCATACTTATCGAGCGGGTGACCGGAGAGAAACAGCCCCGTCATCTCCTTTTCCATTTTTAGAAGCTCCGTCTTGGGAAATTCCTCCACATCAGGCAGCTCAAAATCAGCGGAAAACGATTCGCCGGCTGAACCAAGCTCAAAAAAGCCCACCTGACCGTACATGGTTTTACGGCGCTGCTCCTCAAGATTTGCACACAAAACAGGCAGCGCCTGAAGCATTTGGCGGCGGTTTGCGCCCAGAGAATCCAACGCGCCGCTGCGTATCAGGCTTTCCACAGCACGGCGGTTGAAATGCGAGGTCTGAAGCCGGGAACAGAAATCAAAAAAGCTTTTGTACCTGCCGTTTTCACGTTCTTTTATAATATCGTTAATAAATTCCGTGCCAAGATTTTTTATGCCGAGCAAACCGTAATTGATTACGTTTCCGTTTGCTGAAAAACCTTTCATAGAGGTATTGACATCGGGAACGGCAAGGCGCAGGCCAAGCCTTTTGCTTTCTGCAATATACCTTGCAACCTTATTTGACGAATCCAAAACGGAGGTCAACAGCGCCGCCATAAACTGAGCCGGGCAATAGAGCTTAAGATACGCGGTTCTGTAAGCCACAAGCGCATAGCATGCGGCATGGGATTTATTGAAGGCATATTTTGCGAATTCGGAGATCCTGTCAAAAATAGATTCCGCAATATGCTCATCGATCTTGTTATTTTTACAACCCGCAAGGAAATTTTTGCGTTCCGCCTCCATCACGTCTTTTTTCTTTTTGCTCATGGCGCGGCGCACAACGTCCGCCCTGCCGTAGGAATAACCGGCAAGGGAACGCAGGATCTGCATGACCTGCTCCTGATAAACGATACAGCCGAACGTATCGCCGAGTATGGGTTTTAACTGAGGAAGGTCATAATGCACCTTTTCCGGGTGGCGGGAATTTTCAATAAAAGTATCTATCTGCTTTGCCGGACCGGGCCTAAAGAGCGAATTTGCGGCGATAAGATGCTCTAATTTTGTTGGTTTCAGATTCATGAGCATCTGTTTCATGCCGCTTGATTCAAACTGAAATACGCCCTCCGTCTGCCCGCGGGCAAACAGCTTATATACATTCGGGTCGTCAATCGGCGCGTTCTCAATATCTATGCCGGACGCCTTAGCGGCATCGTTTATAACAGTGAGCGTGCGCAGACCGAGGAAATCCATTTTAAGCAGGCCGAGCTCTTCAAGCTCCGTCATGATATACTGCGTGACGATGAGCCCGTCATTCGTTGCAAGCGGAACATAGGAAGATACGGGATCGTGGGTGATGACCACGCCCGCCGCGTGCGTGGAGGTATTGCGCGGCATGCCCTCTACCTTTCTTGCGGTCTCAATAAGCTCGTTCACACGCTCGTCCTGCTGCATCAGTTCTTTTAATTTCGGGGATTTTTTAACGGCGTCGTCAATCGTTATCTTGAATTCATTCGGAACAAGCTTCGCTACCGCGTCAACTGCGGCATACGGCATACCCATTACCCTGCCCACATCGCGGATAGCGGCTCTGGTTTGCAGGGTGCCGAACGTAACGATCTGCGCAACATGATCCGCGCCGTATTTTGCGGTTACGTAATCTATGACCTCCTGGCGGCGCTCATAACAAAAATCAATATCGAAATCCGGCATGGAAACACGCTCCGGATTTAAAAAGCGCTCAAAAAGGAGATCATATTTCATAGGGTCAAGATCCGTTATGCCCATACAGTAAGCGGCAAGCGAACCGGCGCCGGAGCCCCTGCCCGGGCCGACCGGAATACCTTTGCTTTTTGCATAGGAAACAAAATCCGCCACGATTAAATAATAATCCGTATAGCCCATTTTGTTAACGGTTTGAAGCTCGTATTCCAGCCTGTCCTTATATTCCTGCGGCGGCGTACCGTATCTGGTTTCAAGACCTTCATAGCACTTGCGGCGGAAATATTCAAAATGGCTTATATCTTCCTCTATTTCAAAATACGGAAGCTTGGTTTTGCCGAATTCTAAATCAAAATTGCACCTTTCGGCGATCTTGGCAGTATTTTCCACCGCCTCGGGCAGATCCGGGAAAAGCTGCTTCATCTCTTCTTCTGATTTTAAGTAGAATTCCTGGGAGTGGAATTCAAGGCCTGTATCCTCGCCGAGAACATGGTTCGTTGCAATGCAGATCAGCACCTGCTGCACCTTGGAGTCCTCTTTGCTTATATAATGCGTATCATTTGTAACAACAACGGGAATACCCGTTTCTGCATAAAGACGCTTTATACCCTCTGCAACGATCTTCTGCTCTTTTATGCCGTGATCCTGCAATTCCAGAAAATAATTTTCTTCACCGAAGACATCACGGTACCAGAGCGCCGTATTCTTTGCTTTTTCGTAATCGCGTTCCAGAATTGCCTGCGGGATCTCGCCGGCAAGGCAGGCGGAAAGGCAGATCAGCCCCTCGTGATATTTTTCAAGGATATCATGATCCACCCTTGGTTTATAATAATAACCCTCTGTATAAGAAAGAGAAACAAGTTTGATCAGGTTTTTATAGCCGGTTTCATTCTCGCAAAGCAGTATGAGGTGGTTATAATCCTTATCAAGCACCTTTTCCCTGTCAAATCTTGTTCTGGGGGCAACGTACACCTCGCAGCCGATTATGGGCTTGATGCCGTGTTTTTTGCACGTCTTATAAAAATCCACGGCGCCGTACATATTGCCGTGATCCGTGATGGCAAGAGCGGTCATACCCAACTCCTTTGCGCGCAGAACGAGCGGCTCGATACGGCAGGCGCCGTCAAGCAGCGAATATTCTGTGTGCAGATGGAGATGGGTAAACATAGCTATACTTCCTTAAAATATTACAAACAGTTATTAAGCTCTTCCAACGGCTCTCTGAACCGCTTATGGCACTTGGGCAGCGTTCCGTCTTCAAGAGCTGCGGTGAACACGCTTTTTTTATAATCGATGGAGATCTGATATTTGGAAACGGTGTCTATATACGCCTCCCGCTTATCAAGCGAAAAACGCCTTGCGCCGCCGAGCTCGATTTTTACAGGTGCGTTCTCGGCAGAAAGATCGCAGAATACGTCTACGCACAGGGAGCCGTCTGCATAGTGGATCATATCGTCTGTATTCTGCGCTTTCTTTCCGCAGGTAACAGCAACGCTATCGGCTGAAACGATATCAAAGAAACGGATCTTGAAATGCCTTTTTGCGGGAATGACGGAGAGATCGCCGGACACAGGATATATGGTAAACACGATGTTATCTCCGTTTGTTTTGATCTCAAACTTTATTTCGGCAAAGGCGCCGTTCTCAAAATTCATGGTTTCGCCGTCGTCCTCATACAGAACGAGGCTGCCGTTTCCGGAAAGCGCAAGGATCTCCAGACCGTTCGGATTATCCGCGCCGTTAGAGATATCGTCCGTATCAAGCGGAATGATCGCGCCCTCTTTTGCAAGAACCGGGAAACTCTCAATACTGCGGAACATTTTCACAAACCTGCCGCCATGATATGCCCTGCGTGTGAAAAGATCGGTATATCTGCCCTGCGGCAGCCACACATTCACGGCGGCAAGGCCGGTTTTTTTATCCGCAGGATCTATTATGGGCGCGCAGATGAGCTCGCTGCCGAAGAAATACTGGTTTTTGCAGTTATAGGCATCTTCCTCTTCCGGGTATTCATAATACATAGGCTCAATCAGCGCCCTGCCGTATTTATAAGTTTTGTAATTCATGGTATAGATATACGGAATCAGCCTGCGGCGGAGCCTTAACAGATCCACAGCGATATGGTATGCGGCATAGCCGAATTTCCACGGCTCCTTGCCCATAAACTCGTTGCTGGTTGAATGCAGGCGGTTGATTGGGCTGAACACACCGAACTGCAGCCAGCGGACATAGAGCTCGTCATCTTTTTTGCCGTGGTGGTGCCCGCCGATGTCATGGCTCCACCAGGTGTAGCCTATATTTGACGCTGTAGCAGTGGAATACGGCTGAAAGCGGAGGCAGTCCCAAGTAATAGAAGTATCGCCCGAAAAGCCGAGCGGATATCTTTGGCTGCCCGCCTGCGCGAATCTGGAAAGGATCACGCCCCTTTTCCCGTTTCTGCAATTATCAAGATAGTGATAATGATTCAGCGCCCAAAGCGGGTCAAGCCCTTTGACGGAGGACTTTTTGCCCTGCTGCCAGTCTATCCACCAGAAATCAACGCCCTCGTCCTCGTACTTATGGTGGATAAGCTCAAAATACGCCTCCATATATTTGGGATCGGCGCAGTCGAACGGAATTTTCTTTTTTGTTTTGGGATCAACGCCCATATAGCGGGCGAAATCGGCATACATATCCTCAAAGAAACGGACGCCGTCCGCCGGGTGCAGATTTACGGTAATCTTCAGATGCTGCGCTTTGAGCCACTGCAAAAACTCTTTATAATCCGGGAAAAGGTGCGTGTTCCAGCTGTAGCCGGTCCACCCGTCCTTTATATCGGCGGGATCCGTACCCGGAACACCCGAAAACTCTTTTTTCAGATCTACCCAATGCCAATCCATATCTATCGTGGCAACAGTGAGCGGTATGCGCTCCTGCGCAAAGCGCTGCATAAGATCTATGTATTCCTGCTGCGTATATGCCTTATACCTGCTCCACCAGTTTCCGAAAGCGAAACGCGGAATAAGCGGCACACCGCCGGTAAGGCGCAGGAAATCGCGCACAGCGGCACGGTAATCATGCCCGTAAACGAAGATATAGATATCCTTTCCTTTATCGGAGCGCGGCGCAACGGTGCCGTCCTGATTGAGGATAAGGGATTCGGAATCATCCAGCACGGCAGCGCCGGACTTTGAAACGATGCCGTCTCCGAGAGGGATAGCGCCCCATGTAAAATCAAGCGTTCTGTAAGTGCCCTTAAGATTGCCGGCATGCAGATCGCTGATCTTTTTTCCGCCGGCAACGGCATATGCCACTCTGCCGTTTGCACATTCCACGCAGATTCCGTTCTGCCTTGTGCCTACGATCAAATAACCGTCCTGTTTTTTGGTTTTAAAGGCAGGCGAATCAAAATTTCTGTTCCAAACCTTTTGCGTGGCATGATCTGTAAAAACGCCGTTTTTTGAATATTCAACCCTGTAAAGCCTATCCGTTATCACGCTGACGCGGACTCTGCCGCAGGTGATCACATATTTATCATCTGTTTTAGACGGAAGATCAAGTGAAAATGCCTTTCTGAAATCCATATTCATTACCTCCAACAATCATCTCAAAGGCTGTTTGCAATATCAACGATTCTTTTTAATCTGTGGTTCAGTCCGCTTCTGCTGATCTGCCCCGGATAGAGCTCTGCAAGCTCCGCAAGGCTGGAATCGGGATTTTCATATCTTAGCTCGGCAGCTGTTTCAAGCCCCTCGCTTAGGTATTTTTTGCCCTTTAATCTCCATATTTTTTCAATTGCCGTGATCTGAACCGCAACGGCGTTTACCATTTTGTTTATATTTGCCGTTTCGCAGTTTGCCTGGCGGTTTGCCTTGTTTCTGAAATCCTTGAATATCTTGATATTCATCATCTCAAACATAGAGCCGGAAGCGCCCATCATATAAAGGCAGTTTTCAATCGCCTCGCTCTCTTTAAAATAAACGATGTTATAGCCCTTTCTGTTTGTATATTTAGGGCCTAATTCCATTTCCTGAAGCAAAGTAAAAAGGCTTTTTGAAAGATTATAATACGGAACCGAAAATTCAAGATGATAATCTTTTTTGGGATCCGAAAGCGTGCCGCAGGCAAGAAAAACGCCGGCAAGAAACGCATTTGAACAATGATCGCACCTGAAATTCGTATGGTCTATCTTTAGGCTTTCGGCACCGCTGTGGCCAAAGCTTCTGAATAATTTTTGAGCATCTGTTTTATTTAAAACAGATGCCGTAAAATTCCTGCCGCGGGGTGAAGGCACCACAGCGGCTTCAATATTAAAAATTTCTTTTGTAAGCGACTGAAAAAGCAACGCCGTCGGCTCATTTTCCGTTTGCAGCGAAACGCTGTTTTCAGAAAAGCTTTTGCCGAAAAGAGAAAGGCCGTAAAGCAATGCCCTTTTGCAGCACGGCTGCTCATATTCGGTTTTAACAAGCTCGTTTTTGACCTGTGAGGAAAAGGACATGCGCGCACCGCCTCTCTTATCGGATTAAAATTCAAAGCGGGATCAGCTTCTTGAAATATCTCTGTGATTTACCGAAACGTTATCCCATTTCTTTTCAAAATGCTCCTTAAGCGCCTCAGCTATGGCAACCGAGCGGTGATTGCCCCCTGTGCAGCCGATGGCAAAAACGATTTGGCTTTTGCCCTCTTTTATGTAAAGCGGATTGAGAAAATCAAGAAGATCTATCAGCTTTTCAAGCAGTTCTTTTGATTCCGCAAAGGAAAATACGTAATCTCTTACTTCCTGATCCAGCCCTGTTTTATTGCGCAGATTTTCTACCCAATAGGGGTTGGGCAGGCAGCGCACGTCTATAACAAAATCCGCCTCATTCGGGATACCGTGTTTGAATCCAAAGGATTCAACGTGGATATTCATAATATCCTTATCATCGCCGACAAGGATCTGCGTCAGCCTTGTTCTGAGCTGGTTGCCCGTAAGATCGGAGCTGTCTATAATAAAATCCGCCCTTGAACGAAGCGGCGTCATGATCTCTTTTTCATAGGCAAGCGCCTTTGCGATATCGCCGTTGAACCGCTCCGCATAAGGGTGCTTTCTTCTTGTAAGCTTATAGCGCTTCAGGGCAATATGGGTCTTGATATCAAGGTAAATGACCTTTACGGAATAACCGTAATCCTCAAGATGATCAAGGGTATCCAGCACGCCGTCAAATTTTTCGGTTGAGCGGATATCCATAACGATTGCGATCTTGCCGTCTTTCTGCTTAGAAATCAGATCAAGAAAGGTAGTTAACAGTTCGGGAGGCATATTGTCTATACAATAATAGCCGATATCCTCCATAAATCCTATTGCGGTAGATTTGCCCGCACCGGACAGACCGGTTATGATAACAAGTTCTTTTATAGTTTTAGTCATTATTCCGTTACTCTTATTTCCATTTCTAATTTAACGCCTGTTTGCCTATATACCGTTTCCTTGCAGAATTCGCAGAGCTTTAATACATCGCTGCAGGTTGCGCCGCCCGTATTGATAACGAAGCCCGCGTGCTTTGTGCTGACCTGCGCGCCGCCGAAAGACTTGCCTTTAAGCCCGCACTGTTCGATAAGCGCGCCGGCAAAATGCCCGGGCGGGCGCTTAAACGTTGAGCCTGCGCTTGGATACTCAAGCGGCTGCTTTGCACGCCTGCGGGAAATATAATCCTGCATCTTTGCTTTGATCTCTTCTTTATCTCCCTTTTTGAGCTTTACGTAAATACCCGTTATCGTGCAGCCGTTATCATAATACGCGGAATGCCTGTAGGAAAGAGCAAGCGCGTCGCCCTCCAGATATCCCGCATTACCGTTTTTATCTATGTGGCGGCATTTAACAAGCACGTCCTTCATCTCTCCGCCATAAGCGCCGGCGTTCATGAAAGCCGCGCCCCCGCAGGAACCGGGGATACCGTATGCAAACTCAAGCCCGGAGAGCGAATGTTCCAGCGCAAAGCGGCAAAGCTTCATCAAAGAAGCGCCGCTTTCGGCAAAGACCGTATCCTCCTCAACGAGCCGAACATCTGAAAAGCCGTTTGAAAAGCAGATGACGCAGGCATCTATACCATGATCTGACACAAGCAGGTTAGAGCCGTTGCCAATCGGCATAAAGCGGATAGAATTCCTGCTGCAAAAGCGGATCACCGCCTGCGCCTGTTCCTCTGTTTCGGGATAAACGACAACGCTTGCGCACCCGCCGATCTTAAACGTTGTATGCAGGCGCATAGGCTCGTTTAAAGCATATTTAATTTCGGAATTTTTTAAAAATTCTGCAAGCTGTTCCAAAAAATCACCGTTATTTTGCAGAGGCAAGAAGCGACGCGCCGATGATTCCCGCGTCATTGCCGAGCTCTGCTTTTACTATACGAGTCTGAATTTTGCTGTGGATAGAATATCTTTCCGCCTGAACGAATCTGCGCAGCGGTTTCATAAGCGTTTCGCCCTCATTGCAGATACCGCCGCCGACGCATATGATCTCAGGCTGGAGCGCATTTACGATATTGATAAGGCCGCATGCTACATACTTTATGTAGTTGTCCACTACCTTAATTGCCGCAATATCGCCCTTACGCATAGCGTCAAACGCAGTTCTGCCGCTGATCTTGCCTTCTTCCCTGGCAACCTCGTGCATAACGGAATCCGGATTTTCGTCCATTGCTTTTTTGGTCTGACGGATAAGGGCGGTTGCCGAGGCATATGTTTCCCAGCAGCCTTTTCTGCCGCAGGTGCACGCTTCGCCGTCCACAACGATAACCATATGACCGCACTCGCCGGCAGCGCAGTTTACGCCCGTAACGATCTTGCCGTCTACAATAATGCCGGAACCTACGCCCGTGCCGAGCGTTACGGCAACAAAATTTTTAGCGCCGTTCCCGCAGCCTGCATACGCCTCGCCGAGCGCGGCGCAGTTTGCGTCGTTCTCAATAAAAATCGGCATATCACCGAGCCTTTGAGCAAGCATATCACGGGCGGGAACGTTATTGAAGCCAAGATTGTTTGCGAATTCAATGATTCCGTATTCATTGACGGTGCCCGGGGTTCCGAGACCTACGGAGGATACATCTTTGATCGTAAGACCCGCCTTATCAAGCGCCTCAAAGCAGGCAGCGGCTATATCGTCAAAAATCTCTTCAGGTGAGCGCGGTACTGCCGTGGGTCTTTTTCCTGTTGCAAGGATATTGTAATTATCATCCACAACAGAGGCAACGATATTTGTGCCGCCCAAATCAATTCCGATATTATACATAAATTTTTACCTTTCCCCCGCATTTTGATTTTGCCGCCGCGCAGCGGGTACACGGGCGGGTTTGCACTCTTAGATATATAATAAAATAAATTTTGCGCCGAATCAATTTAAAAAGCGGAAATAAACATACACGTTCAGGAATTCTGCCAGATCTCAAGCTCCTTTTCTCCCGGCTCAAAATCCTCCATGCCAAGGCCCACCATAAGCTCTCTTGCGGCGTTGTAGCCCATTTTCTTTTGGCGGTTGTTCATTGCAGCCGTTTCTATGATGACGGCAAGGTTTCTGCCCGGGTTTACAGGCACCGTTATGACAGGCACTTTGACGTCAAGTATTTTGGCATATTCGTTATCTATCCCGAGCCTGTCATACGCTTTGCCGGATTCCCACGGTTCAAGGCATATGACCATATTGATCTTTTCCGAATCCTTGACCGAACCCATACCGAACAGGCGGCGGGCATTGATGATGCCGATGCCGCGAAGCTCTATGAAATGCTTTATATTATTGGGCGACGAACCTATAAGCGTATGCGCATCCGTTCTTCTGATCTCTACAGCGTCATCGGCGATCAGGCGGTGACCTCTTTTGATAAGCTCAACAGCCGTTTCCGATTTGCCTGCGCCGCTTTCGCCTATAATGAGCACGCCCTCGCCGTAGACCTCGCACAGAACGCCGTGGCGGGTTATTCTGGGCGCAAGGCTGGTATTTAAAAACTGAATCAGATTGGCAAGGAACGGCGAAGTTTCCTCCTGCGTTCTGAGCAGCGGCACGCCGTGCTTTACAAACTGCTGTTCAAAGAGTTCAGAGGTCTCCAGCCCCCTTGTTAAAACTGCGGCGGCAGGCTGAAGGCTGAGCCAGCTTTCAAGAGCCGTGAGCTGGCGCTGTGTGCTCATATTCTGTAAAAAGCCGATCTCCGTCCAGCCGAGGATCTGAATCCTTTTCGGGTCGAAATAATCCTGATAGCCGGCGAGCACGATGCCGGGTCTGTTGACCTCATTGGTTTCAATAAGTATCTCTCCGGGATCCTTTGGCATATAGACCGTTTCCAGGCCGTGTGAATCTATAACCTTCTGGAGCGACACGGAATAACGCTCTGACATATCAACATTCCTTTCGGCGGCTCAGAATAGCAGAAAGTGCTGCCGCATATCATTTATTTATATTATATAATAAAAACCAAGCCATTATCAACCTTTTATTAACAAATTATATAAAATTCTTGTTGTGATTTACAAATGTAAAAAATTGTGATATATTTACAATAACTTTATTTTAAAGGGAAAGAGAATATGGATTCAGAACTTAAGATAGCCATTGGCACAGAAGCTTTTCCGCCCACGATCGACGGGATCAGCACCGTTGCCAAATGCTATGCGGATATCATTAATGAAAAGCTTGGAGAGGCGGTCATCGTTACGCCTAAAAACCCGAACCAAGAGGACTATAAATACAAATACAAGATCTACAGATATAAAAGCCTTTTTACATTCGGTGAGGGTTACCCTGTAGGCTGGCCGTTCAAACGGCAGTTCAGCGAAGATATCATAAATATGAATTTTGACGTTTTGCATTCCCACTGCCCGATCGCCACAAGCTATTTTTACAGACGTGTAAACAGGATAAAGCGGATCCCGCAGGTGCTGACCTACCACACAAAGTATGAATACGATTTTGAATCCCGAATACCGGGCTATCCGTTAAGGCACCGCGCCTACGGGTTTTTGCTTAACAACATTAAAAGCGCGGACGAGGTATGGGTGACGAGCAAGGGCACAGCCCAGTCCCTGCGGAAAGTGGGATATGAGGGCGACTATATCATTATGCCAAACGGCTGCGATCTGCCCATAAGCAGTTTTTCGGACGACGACAGGGATATCATCCGGCGCAAGCATTCGATACCGGGTGGAATTCCCATACTGATATTCGTAGGCAGAATGATGTGGTACAAAAACATCAAGATCATTGCAGACGCATGCCGCAGGCTGAAAAACAACGGTTTTGATTTCAGACTGATCATGATAGGAACCGGCCCTGACGAGAATGCCATCAAAAAATATATTCGCAAAAACGGACTGGACGGCAATGTGATCTTTACCGGGCAGATCCTGGACAGAGGCGAGCTCCAGCTCTATTACAGCGCTGCCGATCTGCTTGTTTTCCCATCGGTATTTGACACGAACGGGCTTGTTGTGCGCGAGGCTGCCGCCTCAGCAACTGCCGCACTGCTGGTTGACGGCTCCTGCGCGGCGGAAGGTATAAAAGACGGCGAGACCGGCTTTTTATGCAGTGAAAACGATCAGTCCGTTGCCGCTTCCATACTGAAGATCTTTGAAAATCCGCCGCAGCTCAGGCAGGTGGGCATAAACGCGCAAAACGATATTTATATCTCATGGGAAGAATCTATAAAAAACGCCTATGAAAGATACAGAATTGTAATTGATGATTTTTATACGAAAGGCAAGGACAAGGAACCTTACAGATTTTGATAAAGCGTATGCAAAACGCCGCCTCGGGCAGACCGAAGCGGCGTTGATTTTTACATTCTAAAAGCAGACCCGAAGATCAGAGCTTGGAGATTTCCTCTATAAAAGCGGAGGCGGAATCGAATTCCTTATATACCGACGCAAAGCGTACATAAGCGACCTCATCTATCTTACGCAGCTTTTCCATAATAAGCTCGCCGATACGGACGCTGGTAACTTCCCTATCCGTAGCGCTCTGAAGCGTTGCCTCTATCTCTGAGATCGCAGTCTCCAGCTCCGTTGAGGTCACAGGTCTTTTTTCGCAGGCGCGCAGCATGCCCTTGAGCACCTTATTGCGGTCAAAGACCTCGCGGCTCTTATCTTTTTTGATAACGATGATCGGAACATCCTCAATGACCTCATAGGTAGTAAAGCGTTTGCCGCACTGCACGCACTCACGGCGGCGGCGTATTCTTTCGTTTTCATCTGTTGGCCTTGAGTCTATAACCTTGCTCTCCTCGCAGCCGCAAAAAGGACACCTCACGGTACGATACCCCCTTGAAATTATTACCAAGGATTATTGTACCACAATATATAGAGAAATGCAAGTGTTTTTACTTTACACCTATATATTGAGATCAACCGTGATTTTTGAGGGCATGGTTCCTGTTATTGTATAGGAACATCCAAACCGCCATGGAAATAATAATAATATAGCCGACGAATGACCACAAATCGGGCACATCGCCGAAAACGAAGAAGCCCACGATTGCCGCAAAGATAATCTGCGAATAATCGTAAACGGATATCTCCCGGCTGGGCGCATGGGTATAAGCAGCAGTGATTGCAAACTGCCCGCCCGCAGCAAACAGCCCTGCCATAAGCAGTGAAAACCACTGAAACGCCGTCATATAATGATAATCAAAAATAAGATACGGCACGGTCAAAATGCAGGAAAAAACAGAAAAGAACAGCACGATCAATCTGCCGTTTTCCCCTTTTATACCGAGCCAACGCACGCAGGTATAGGCGCCGCCCGCCGCCATGCCGCCCGCAAAACCGGCAAGCGAGGCGAACAGATCGGTATTGGCAAACGTGGGCTTTATGATAAACAGCGAACCGATAAAAGCGACGGCGATTGCGATTGCCTGCTTAGGCTTTACTTTTTCTTTTATGAATAAAGCGGAAAAAACAAGGGCGAAAAACGGACTCATTTTATTGAGCATGGAAGCGTCGGACAGTTCGATCTTATCCAGCGCGTAGAAATTGCCGAAAACGCCGGCAAGACCGGCCGCAGAGCGTAAAAGAAGATATTTCACGCTGCCTTTTTTCGGCTTGAAGCTGTCCCCCGCCTTGAGCATGGCAAAAAAAGCGAAAACCATGGCAACAAAATTTCTGAAAAACACCTTTTGCATCGTTGGCAGATCGCCCGCAAGACGCACAAAGGTGTTCATGCCCGTAAAGCTGAGCGCGGACAACACAATAAAGATAACGCCCTTTGTTTTGCTGCTGAGAGAATCAAATTTTGGAAGCATCAAAACACCTCAAAGTAAAGGGGATGTAAAAAACGGTCTCCATACTTTTACAACCCCTCAGTCAGCTTCGCTGACAGCTCCCCTTGCACAGGGGAGCCTAAACCGGAGGAGCGATACCGTTTATTTACATCCCTAAAAATTATTTTTCAAGTATCTTTTCAACTGCGGCAAGGCGCACACAAACGCACAGCAGCTCCGCAGCTATATCAAGCTCATGCGTAGGCGGATAGGTGGGAGCTATGCGGATATTCCGGTTGTTGGGATCCTTTCCGTAAGGATAAGTAGCGCCCACGGTGGTGAGCACAACGCCCGCCTCTTTGCAGAGCTCGCCCACTCTTTTTGCACAGCCGTCCAGCACGTCCAGGCTGATGAAATAGCCGCCCTTCGGCTCCGTCCAGGACGCAATGCCGAGCCCTGAAAGCTCGTTATCAAGGTGCTTTAACACCATATCAAACTTAGGCTTTAGGATAGCGGCATGCTTTTTCATATGGGCAAGTATGCCGTTTACGTCCTTAAAAAATTGAACATGGCGGTGCTGATTCATCTTATCATAACTGATCGTCTGGGCATTGAGGCGTTTTTTGATTGCCTTTATATTGTTATCGCTTGCGGCAAGTGCGGAAACGCCGGCGCCCGGAAACGTGATCTTGGAAGTGGAGCAGACCTCTATGACCATATCCTCGTTACCGTATTCGGGCAGGATATCAAATATATTGAGAAGCTGATCCCCGTCCTCAACGATATCGTGGACCATATAGGCATTATCCCAGATGACTCTGAAATCCTTGGCGGCAGGCTTTAACGCTGCGATTCTGCGGACTACCTCATCGCTGTAGGTGATGCCCTGCGGATTGGAATATTTGGGCACGCAGAACATGCCTTTTACGGCAGGGTTCTGAACGGCGTCTTCAACAGCGTCCATATCGGGGCCGTCTGCTTTCATATCTATATTGACCATTTCTATGCCAAAGTGCTCAAGGATCGTGAAATGGCGGTCATAGCCGGGAACAGGGCAAAGAAACTTTACCTTATCCAGCTTGCACCACGGCGTATCTCCCGCGCCGTGCGTAAAGCACTGCGAAATATAATCAAACATAAGCGTAAGGCTTGCGTTGGGACCTACGATCACATTTTCCGGCTTTACCTGCATCAGATCTGCAAACAGCTTTTTGCAGGCGGGCGTGCCGTCCATCATACCGTAATTTCTGAGATCCACGCCGTTTTCCGTGTAATCGGAAACCGCATTCAAGCCGTTTGAAAGATCCAGCTGATCCGAACCCGGCTTGCCGCGGCTCATATCCAGCTTAAGGTCTTTTGCCTTAAAATCGTTATATCTTTTTTCAAGCGCCGCCTTTTCCGCCTGAAGCTCGGCGGCGGTCATATCTGCATAAGGCTTTTTCATAAAAACACCCTCCTTAACAAATTACTGAGATATTTTACCACTTTTGGGGTGGCATTGCAATGTATAAAATCATTAGAAAAGGAGGCGCGCCGCCGTTAAAAACTATAAAATGTGCAACACATTCAGCACACCGGCTCTATGAACCAGCGCGTTTCCTCAAGGAAAAGATAAGTCGGTCTGCCCTCTACGGAGCAGGTGTATCTTATGCCTGCGCCGCCGCTTTTGAGCGACGCCGCCGGGCGAACGTCGCGCACGCGGTCCACTTCAAATCTGTCATCGCCGATCTTAACGGCAAGCGGCGTTATGCCGCCGTCTGTATCAAACCTTGCAAAGACCTCTACATACTGTTTCATATTTTTTCTCCTTTATATTCTTTAAAGCTGCTTGTTACGCCCTTTTATATTCCTTAAAATACCCCTCCGGGTGGATCGTATGATCATCATGCGGATTAAAATGGCTGAGATCCCCGCAGGCGAGCAGCGATGCGCGCTGAACAGCGTAATTGCCGAAGCGGCGGCGTATATCGTCCACCGCGCGTTCCACCTTTTCCAGCTTTTCGTGCCGTTCCACACTGCCGGCAAGATCGAACTGCAAAAGTTCCTGCCCGAAATCAAAGACCGTAACGCCCACGCTGCGCAGGGGCCTGCGCCAATCATAGTTTGCCCGGAAAAGCGCCATTGCGCCCGCAATGATCTCCGAGGAAACATCGGTATACATTTTAAGCCTTGCCTGGCGGGTAAAACTTCTCAGATCGCAGTCCCTTACGGAGATCGAGACGCCCCTGCCCTTTACGCCGTGCTCACGCAGGCGCCTTGCAACGCTTTCCGCAAGCACCGTCATAACGGTCTTAACGTCCTCGTCATTCACCATATCGCGCGGGGTGGTTGTGGAATTGCCGATGCTTTTGATTGCCTGCTCATCGTCCATATCACAAACGGGCGTGGTATCCAGCCCGTTTGCAAAGGTATACAGCACCTCTCCGTTTTTGCCGAAGACCGATTTCAGAAACTCCTGCCCCGAATTTGCAAGCTCCCCCACCGTATAGATACCGTAGGAATTCAGCTTTCTTTTTGTTGCCGGGCCTACAAAAAGCAGATCGGAACAAGGGCTCTTCCATACGATATCCTTGTAATTTTCATGATCTATGACGGTAACCGCGTCCGGCTTTTTGTAATCCGAACCGAATTTGGCAAAAATTTTATTCCATGAAACGCCGATGCTGACCGTTATGCCGAGTTCGTATTTTACGCGGCGGCGGATCTCCTGCGCTATGGCGGCAGGGCTTTTCTGCGCGCCGGTAACGTCTATCCAGTTTTCATCCAGCCCGAACGGCTCGATCTGCCGCGAATAATCCCTATATATATTGCGCGCCATTTTTGAAAAGCGGATATAGAGCGGAAAATTCGGCGGCACTACGATAAGATCAGGGCATTTCCGCCTTGCCTGCCACAGCGGTTCGCCTGTTGCAATGCCGTATTTTGCAGCGATCTCATTTTTTGTTAAAATGATCCCGCGGCGCTCCTCTGCACTGCCGCCTACGGCAACGGGCTTATCCCGTATTTCCGGGCGGTGCAGGCATTCCACGGAGGCATAAAATTTATTGCAGTCTATATGAAGTATTGCACGCTCCACTGCTTTTCCCTTCTTTTTTCGAACTTTTGTTCTATTATATACCCTGTTTCTTTCCTTGTCAACACACTTAGAACAAAGAAATCTAAGAAATAAAAGGAAAGCCCATATGCGCGTGTTTTGAAACGATGCGGTAAAAGCGGCTATTGACTATAAATTTAAAATACTTTATACTATAATCAAACTAAAGTTAAATAAGACTAACTCAAAAACGAGGTTTCATACATGGCAGTTTGCGACATAGCGGGTCTCAGAGTAGATATTAAGAATATGGTGGGCAGAACGGGAAAGCAGGCGCAGCCCTATCTTTCCGAAGATCAGGACGAAAGCAATGTGGATATCGTTATAAACGTATCGCCCCAGCGCGTAGAGGCCGCAAGAAAGGAACACCCGGAGCTGAACAGCGACGACTGGGAATACATGCTGACCGGCAGTGATTTTTACACGGCGCTCATAGGCTTTGACGGGATCCTGCTGCACTCGTCCTGCATTGCCGTGGACGGCGTTGCCTATGCCTTTTCGGCAGACAGCGGCACGGGAAAATCCACGCACACCGCCCTTTGGCTCAAGCATTTCGGAGAACGCGCGCATATGGTGAACGACGACAAGCCCGCTTTAAGAATAATAGACGGTAAGGTTTACGCCTGCGGCACGCCGTGGAGCGGAAAATATGATTATTCCACGCCGGAGCTGGTGCCGCTTGCCGGAATATGCTTTCTTGAAAGAAGCGAAACGAACCACATAAAAAAAGCGGACACCGCCAAAGCCATATACAACATTTTTGCGCAGACGGTGAGAAAGCTCGGCGCGCAGAGAATGGAAAAGCTTATGGACGTGCTGGACAGGATATTCAAGCTGGTGCCGATCTGGGAGCTTGGCTGCAACATAAGCGACGAAGCCGTTTTGACCTCCTATAACGCCATGAAACCGAAAGCGGACTGACTATGAAAAACACGATCCTCATATTTACCGCCGCTGTGATTTTGGTAATTCTGTGCGCGGTTTTTCTGGAATGGCACGGAACCGGAATAGTAGCAGGCGCCGCCGCAGTCCTCTATTATCTGAACTACAGGCACGAAAAAAAAGAAAAATAACAATAATACAAATCAAAGATGAAAAGGAAAGGCAATACACGCCTTTCCTTTTTATTGTTCTGCACTTCAAAATAGGGGAAACAAATAATGTATCACCTAAAATGAAAACAAAAATTATTATGATTTCAGCTTCGCATTAAATGATGAACAAGCCGATACGGTAAACGATGAACGTTACGATCCACGCGACGGCAAGCTGAAATACCGCCGTAAAGCCCATCCACGCCCAGCTGTTTGATTCCTTGCGGATCGTGGCGAGCGCAGCGGCACACGGGATATAGAGCAGGCAGAAGACCATAAGGCAGAACGCATTGAGCGTGCCGAAGCCGATACCCGAGAGAGCCGATGAAAACGCCTGCATACCGGCGTCCGAGCCGGCGTTCACGATGCCGAACAGAACCGCGCAGCTGGAAACGACGACCTCTTTTGCGGAGATACCGGCGATCAGCGCAACAACGATCTGCCAGAAGCCAAGCCCGATCGGTGCGAATACGGGAACGAGCCATTTGCCGATCACGGCGCCGAAGCTGTTTGAAGTATCCGCGGCAAAGCCGGACGGGCCGAAATTGAGCAGCGCCCAGATGATGATGGTTGCAATAAAGATGGTGGAGCCTGCCTTGCCGAGGTAATCCTTTACCTTTTCCCAAACATAGATGCCCACGGTGCGCGCATCCGGTAATTTATATTCGGGCAGCTCGATCATAAGATAATTTTCACTTTTTTTGCGGTCAAAGATATGCAGGATCGCGGATACAAGGATTGCCACAACGATGCCGATCAGGTACATGGAATAGGCAACGAGCATGGCATTGTCGCCGAAGAACATTTCCGCAAAAAGGATATAGATGGTAAGCCTTGCGTTACAGCTCATAAACGGCGTAACGAGCATAACTTTATACCGATCGCGCTTATTTTCAAGCGCGCGGGACGCCATGATGGCGGGAACCGTACAGCCGAAGCCCAGCAGCATGGGGATAAAGGCTTTGCCGGAAAGACCGAGGCGGCTCATGATACCCTCCATAACATAGGCAACACGCGCCATATAGCCGCTGTCCTCCAAAAGCGCAAGGCAAAGAAACAGGATCAGGATATTCGGCAGGAACGTAACGATGGTGCCCACGCCGGCTATGATGCCGTCCACAACAAGCGAGGTGACGACATCGCCGGCGTTTATGGCGGCAAGCCCCGCCGTGACGGCGTTTGAAATAAAATCTATACCAAGCTCAAACCAGCCCTTGATCCAATCCCCTACCGTAAAGGTGAGGAAAAACGTGACCGCCATGATACCGAGAAAAACAGGTATGCCCCAGATCTTACTTGTTAGGACCTTATCCACTTTTTCCGTAAACATATCCTGCTTTTGCTTGTGGAGCAGCACCTCATCAATGATCTCGCTTATAAAATCATACTTTTGGTTTATGATATCCGATTCATAGCTGCGGTCTATGACCTGCGGCAGATCAACAGGGTATTTTTTTGTGATCTCCGTATCCTTTTCAAGCAGCTTAATGGCGTGCCAGCGGTAATTTGTAAGATCGGGATATTTCTTTTTGAGTTCCGGGATGATCCAATCTATCTTATCCTCGATCGTATCCGAATATACCATGGCAAATTCGGAATGATGATCGTGCGCATGAGCGGTCTTTGAGGCATGGTTATGTATGAGCCGATCCGGCGCGGTAACGCCTTTATGGTGCACGGCGGCGTGCAGCAGCACATCCAGCCCGCGGCGTTTTCTTGCCGAAACGGGCACAACGGGTATGCCCAGCATCTCCGGCAGACGGTGCAGGTCTATCTCCATACCGCGCTTTTCAACAATATCCATCATATTGAGCGCGAGAACGACCGGCTTGCCGAGCTCCAGCAGCTGAAGCGTGAGATACAGGCTTCTTTCAAGTGCGGAGGCGTCCGCAACATTGATGATAACATCCACATCACCGCTTAATATAAAATTGCGGGAAACCGTTTCTTCCATGGTATAGGAGGTAAGGCTGTAGGTGCCGGGCAGATCCACAAGATGAATATCCATATCATGCGCCTTGATCGCACCCTCTACCTTTTCCACCGTTACGCCGGGCCAGTTGGCAACCTTTAAATTGGCGCCGGTATAGGCGTTAAAGAGCGTTGTTTTGCCGCAGTTGGGATTGCCGATAAAACCGATTGTCATTTTACCACTCATACAGCCCGCCTCACTTCAATATTTTTTGTTATGTTATAGCCGAGAGCAAAGCGAGTGCCCCTGAGCTTTATGATCAGAATGCCCTTGCCTTTTCTGTTTATAACGGAGACCGGGGTTTCCTTCGTCATTCCCAGGGCTTCAAGCCTGCGCTCCATCTGAAAAGGCAGGTTTATATTTTCAACGATACAGATATCTCCTATCTGCGCGTCTTTCAGCAGCATAATGCCGCCACCTCCCAAAGCTATTCAACATGTCCATAATTCTGTAATTTATATATATTCTACATATATAAAATAATTCAGTCAAGCAAAATTAAAAAATAAAACGCGCTGTGAGGGCGCGTTTTTATCATTTGAAGTACATATAATAACGGCATCTTATCATGCCGTTATAGAGCTTACGCTGTTTATCCGCCTTTCTGCCGAACGCCTTTTCAAACTCCTCGTCAGGAGAGATGATGCCGTAGCTCCAGCCGTGCATCTTAGGGAATTTTTTACCCATAATTCTATAAATTTCCTCTGCGGCAGACAGATCCAGCATTCTTTCGCCGTAGGGCGGGTTGGTGACAAGCGTGCCCTTATCGCTCTGCGGCGCAAAATCCTTTATATCCTGAACGCCGAGACGCATAAAATCATAGACGCCGGCATTTTTGGCATTTTGGGCGGTAAGCCTTATACATTCCGGGGATAGATCACTGCCGTACGCAATAAAATCCGTATCCTTTTTAACAAGGCTTTTTGCCTGTTCGCGCTCATTGTGCCAGATCTTACCGTCAAAGAGCTCCCATTTCTCGGAGGAAAAAGCCCTGTTTATGCCGGGCGCAATATGATTGGCAAGCAAGGCGCCCTCTATCAATATCGTTCCGCTGCCGCAGAACGGATCGTAAAGCGAATGGTAATGGCGCAGCTTGGAAAGCGAACACATGGCGGCGGCAAGCGTTTCCCGTATAGGGGCGGCGTTTGCCTGCGGGCGGTAGCCGCGCTTATGCAGTCCTGTTCCGGAGGTATCGAGCATGATAACGGCTTCGTCTTTGATAATGGAAAACTGTATCTGATGAACGGTATCCGTTTCCGGCAGCCATTCTATACCGTAATCTGCCGAAAGGCTCTTGGCGACTGCTTTTTTAATGATCCGCTGGCAATCCGGCACGGAATGGAGCGTGGAAGAAACACTGTGCCCTTTCACCGGGAAAGCGTCATTCTTGCCAATAAAATCGCTCCAGTTCAATTTTTCCACGTTATCAAAAAGCTCCGTAAAAGAGGCGGCATAAAACCTGCCCAGCACGATCAAGATTCGCTCCGCAAATCGGCAGCAGATATTTGCGCGGGCAAGGATCTCTTCACCGCCGTCAAAAAACACTCTGCCGTTTTCCGCGGCAACATGCTCCGCGCCCATCTGCCTGAGCTCATCTGCAACAAGCCCCTCCAAGCCGAAAAGGCACGGGGCAACCATGGATAGATACATATGATAATTCCTTTAAATCAAATTTGAGCCGATGCGTGGCGCGTTACGTGGCAGCCGATATTGACGGCAACGGGCAGACCGGCTATATGCGTGGGATATGTTTCAATATTTACGGCAAGGGCCGTGGTATTTCCGCCGAAGCCCTGCGGGCCGATATCGAGAGTATTTAGTTTTTTAAGGATATCGCTTTCCATTTGGGCATAGTTTTCATTTTTATTTCTTTGAGAAACGGGGCGGCAGAGCGCCTTTTTTGCAAGCACGGCGCTGTATTCAAAATCTCCGCCGATACCAACGCCCACTACAACGGGCGGGCAGGGATTGGATCCGGCTTTTTGAACAGTATCCACAACAAAACCGATGATATCTTCTTTTTTTGCGCTTGGGGTAAACATTTTCAGCGCGCTCATATTTTCACTGCCGAAGCCCTTGGGGGCGGCGGTGAGCGTTATCTTATCTCCCGGCACGATGCGCGTGTGGATAACGGCGGGGGTATTGTCGTTCGTATTTACACGGTCAAAGAAAGGATCGCGCACCACGGATTTTCTGAGCAGCCCGTCCGTATAGCCCTCTGCAACCCCGCGGTTGACGGCATCTTCAAAATTTTCCCCGGAAATATGGACGTCCTGCCCGATCTCGGCAAAAATGACTGCCATGCCCGTATCCTGGCAGACCGGTATATCAAGCTCCTGCGCGGCGCTGATATTTGCCTGAAGATCAGATAGCACGGACTTTGCCGTAGCGTTTTTCTCTGCCGCTTCAGAACAGGAAATGCAGTTTACCAGATCTGCCGGCAAAAGCTTATTTGACTGAATCACAAGCTCTTTTACGGTTTCGGTTATAAACTTTGATGAAACTTCCCTCATACTTACTCCTATCTTTATCAAAAAACAAGCCGAGAGAGTTCCCGGCTTGGAGTTGACGTATTAAAATTGCAAAATTGAATCCGAAGAACCTGCCGCATCGTAAAAAACGATCTCCCCGGATTTAACATAGCCCTTTTCGCGCGCTTTTTGCTCTATATAAGCATCGCGGTCATCGGAATCCAAGATCTCTTCCAGCGCTTCGTTTTCCTTTAACTGATCGTTAAGCTGCTCTGTATAAGCCGCCTGCTGATTTTTAAGTCTGTTTATATCCGCCGCCTGAGACACGATAAAGCCCGAGCAACAGAAAAACATAATTACAAGCGCGACGGCAACGGCAGATACCCTGAACTTTCTGCTTTTAACCATGCGGATCACTGTTTCTTTCATTCTTTCCACCCGATTTTTTCTTTTTCCCCTTGCGGGCGCCTTTAAATTTACGTAAAGGCTTTTTGCTTAACACAACAACATTATAATACAGGTGCTTCAGTAATTGCAACAGTTTTTTTATGAAGCGGGCGATTTTTTTTAAGATTTTTCTTATAAAACCCGCTATAGTGCTTTGAAAACGGGCTGTTAGCCTGAAAACGGTAAGGATATAGACAACAAGTCCCAAAAAATATGCTGTAAAGTAAATAGCCCTTACAATGCCGTTGTTATACCCGAGCAGAAGAATGAAAAACAGGAGCGAATAAAGAACGAAAAAGAAAAAATCCAGCAGAAAAACAGCCGCTTTATTTCTGAAAACAAAGCGCAGAAAGCGAAAAAAATCATAAATGATCCCCATCAAAAAGCCGCAGACAAGAAACTGAAAAGCGTTATCAAGCACCGAACAGCCTCTTAAAAATATTCTTTTCCTTAGAGGTCTTGCTGCTGTAGACCATTGCCGTGATCTCTCCGCTGAGTTCAAGTATTCCCTTGGCGACGTTAAGCTCTTCTACATGCAGATTGGAGCCGCTTACGCTGAGGCAGCCGTAATCCGTGTACGCCGTAACATTTTCCTCATCAAACGCCCCCATATCCGTTACGCCGGAAAGCGTTAGGCTGCTTCTGTTTTCAAGGCGGAGAGAATGCGGTTTTTTGCCGAATTTTTCTTCCATATATGATCACCGTTAAAATATATGAAAGAAAAAGGAAAATGATGAATAATACCCTTGATTTATACTTTATCAAAGCAGCTTATACATTTTGGCTGCGTCTTCTTTAAGCGCATGCTCGCTGACTTCAAGCACCTCATATTTTTTTGATGCAACGCCCATATTGACGGTGATGACATCGCCGGCCTTTACATCATAGGAAGCGCGCTGCACTTTGCCGTTGACCTCTATTTTGCCCGCGTCGCACGCCTCGTTTGCAACGGTGCGTCGCTTTATAATTCTGGAAACCTTTAAATATTTATCAAGCCTCATACTTTATCCTTTTCCTACAGACGATATAATCAGACTGCAATATATTTTTCGTGAAAGCGTGTTTGTTGCCTAAAAAAAATCGGCCGCCCGCAGGCGGCCCTGAGTTCAATTTATTTTACGGCGTTCTTAAGAGCCGCACCTGCCTTAAAGGAAGGAACCTTTGAAGCGGGGATCTCGATCGTTTCACCGGTGCGGGGATTTTTGCCGGTGCGGGCAGCGCGCTCTTTAACCTCAAATGTACCGAAGCCGACAAGCGCAACCTTATCGCCGTCTGCAAGAGCTTCTGTTACAGCATCAAGAACAGCTTTAACAGCGGCTTCTGCGTCTTTCTTTGAAAGTTCTGCTTTTGCAGCTACAGCTGCAACGAGTTCAGTTTTGTTCATTTAATTTTCCTCCGTTTTAGCCTTTTCGGCAAATTTTATCTTTGCTTCGTTCCAAAGGGAATCCAAAACTTCCAAAGAAGATGTTTTCATATCTATACCGCGCTCCTCGGCAAGTCTTTCAACGATCAAATATCTGCCTAAAAACTTATCCGTTGCGCCGGTAAGCGCTTCTTCGCTGTCTGCACCGATAAAACGCGAAACGTTTACGCAGGAAAACAGCAGATCGCCGAATTCATCTTCTATTTCAGCCTGATCTCCCCCGGTCAAAGCATTTTTCAACTCATTAATCTCCTCAGGCAGCTTTTGGAAAGCGCCCTCGGCGCTGCTCCAGTCAAAGCCCGCTTTAGCGGCCTTTTGCTGCACCTTTTGCGCCCGCATTAACGCGGGAAATTCACGCGGCACTTTGAGCATGGATTCGCTCTGTTTTTTCATGCCCTTTGATCTCAGCTTGATCTCATCCCATCTTTCAAGAGCCTCGGCACTGTTTTGAGCAGATTGATTGCCGAACACATGGGGATGCCGCTCAACAAGCTTTTTACAAAGCTCGTCAACAACGGCCGCAAAATCAAAATTGCCCTTTTCGCGCTCCATTTCGCAATGAAGCATGATCTGAAGCAAAACATCGCCAAGCTCCTCGCGCAGACCGCTGACGCTTTTTTGATTGATTGCCTCAATGACCTCATACGTTTCCTCAATAAAATTCTTTTTTATTGATTCATGGGTCTGCTTCCTATCCCAAGGGCAGCCGCCGGGTGAACGAAGAACGGTGATAAGGCGGATCAGATCATGGATATCGTAATTATCTTTAATTTCAAAATCCACCGACACCTTATCACCCTTAATCAGATTAATTTGTTTGAATTAATAATACTATAAATCGGCTTCAAAAGCAAGTGTTTAAGCCATTTTTTTACAATGTTGTAAAACTTTTAGCTCTGACAGTTCGATCGTTTTTGACATAATAATCAATATTGTTAAAACCGCCGCATAAATAATACTTAAAACAACAAAATCGGCAGTTTCATTGCCGAAATCAAACAGCCCGTGAAACGTAAAATACGCGGCGGCATAGGCCGCGCCCGAGCAGCAGAGCGGTTTAACAATCATATTTCCGAACCGGAATTTTACGTCGGCATATTTTGAAAGGATAAAAAGATTGCATATCAAAATAACACTATACCCGACTATATCGGAGATTGCGGCTCCGTAAATATTGATCTTCGCGTTTGAAACGAGCACGAAATTTAAAGCGATACGTATAACGGCGGCAGCAAGGAACGAAGGTATGCTTTTTGCGGCACAGCCGATTGCCTGCACGGAAAAAACAACAGTGCCCGAAAGGCAGAACAAAAGCATTGTAAAACCGTACAGGCGCACAAGACCGAAACAGCCTATAACGATATCGTAATTTGACGAGCCGTATAAAAAGCGCAAAAGATACCCTGCGCAAAGAGAAAGATAAAATCCGCCGCCGATAGCGATGAGCGAGGTATATTTGAAAATGCTGTTAATCAGGGACGACAGATAGGCTCGCCTGCCCGATTCATATGCGGATGTAAGCGCCGGTACGGCGGCAACGCCGAGCGCCATAGTGAAGCCCGGGAACAGCATTTTAAGATCATTGGCAGAAGAAAAAAGCCCGTAAATATAGGTCAGCACATCTTCGTCCCCCGTGCCGCTTATTGAAAGGCTTTGCGAATATGCAGATTTCAGCTGATCAAAATCGCACATGGAAAGGCAATACTGTATGGACGCATTATCCAGAAACGAGGATACGCTTTGGATCAGCGTGGAGGCAACGATGGGCAGGCAGAAGGAGACGAGCTCACGCATTTCGGGCAGCGCGGAGCCTTTTACGCGCGGGTATAAAGGCGAATATTTAAGACGCACATAGGCGCTGCAATAGATCCAGCACAGCAGCGCGCCCACGGACGCACCGGCAACTGCCGCAGCTGCTGTAAAGGGATAGATACAGGAAAGCGCCTGCTGCGCATCAAGGCACGCCGTACCCAAAACGGTGCCGGTTTCAAGATAGGACGAATACAGAGCGCCCATAACATATTTTGAAAAGAGCAGCCCGAAAACGGTTTTGAACACCGCCTCTATGACCTGCCCCACCGAAGTGGACACCATATTCATATGCCCCTCTGCAAACGCTCTGCTTAACGCGGCGGCAGCCGAAAAAAGAACGGCGGGCGCCATTGCAAAGATTGCTGGTATGCTTTTTGGGGACGCGACTGCCTGCGCATACGGGCGGGCAAGAAGAAGCATCAGCGCCGTGCCCGCAATTCCGAGCATAAAAAAGAGCAGAGAAGCGCCTTTTTTGATCTTATATACCTTTGCGGGGTCATTTTTTTCTCTGTACTTACTGATAAGATGCGTAAGCGCCACCGGCAGCGCGCCCATAATGACGGCGTGCATGGGCATAAAGATATTATATGCCGTATTGAAATAACCGCGCCCAGTTGCGCCGATAAACGCAGTTAACGGGATCTTGTATACAGCGCTTATTATTTTTATGATAACGGAAGCCGCAAGCAGCAAAACGGCGGAATTGATATATTTTTGCTTTAGATTATTCAATCTCATCACCAATAAAAAAAGGCAGCGCAAATTTGCACTGCCTTTAAAATAACTGCTTTAAAATTCTCTCTATATTGCGATCACTCTTCTTCGCTCTGCGGCTGCTCGGGCGCGGTTTCGCCGCTGACCTCCGTGAAATCCGTGGTTATTTCAGTTGAGGAATCATATGCCGCGCCTGATTTAACGGAAAGCTGGACTGCTCTGAAAAAGTCCTTTGCCTGCTGAACGATAACGTCGCGCGCCTCCTTGGAAGCGGTTTTGACTTCGTTTTTAAATTCCTCGGCGCCTTTTTTGAAATCCTCTGCGTCTTTGTTTTTTGCCTCTTCAAGCTCTGCATTCAGAGATTCTGTTTTCTCCTTTAAAGCAGAGATATCGGCAATACATCCGGCATAATCATTTTCATCAACATCATTGCCGAGATATGCCTCAAACTGAAGCCTGCCGAACTTTTCATAAGCCTTGGCAAGCTTGGATTTTGAATCCATATATTCTATTCTTTTTCTTGAAAGCTCAAGATACATTGCGCCTTTTTTATTAAGCGTTTCCGCAACGTTTCTGGTTTTTGAAAACATATCCTCAAAATTTGTGAATTTCTGCGTATTGCCGTCTTGCTTTGGCATAATAACATCCCCCTGTCAATAACAGTATATTACATTATGAATAATAATGCAATACAAAATGTAATAATTTAAGTATTGTTTACCGATTTTTTATAAAATTCACTGATTTTTTGCTTTCTTGAAAGGATATCGGTAAAACGCCCTATATATTCATATGGATATTTATAGTTATAAATGCGTTCAATTTTCCCGCTTTCCGGCGCTTTCAGCCGGGTAACGCCGCCTGCTCCCGCCGCAAGCACGGTATGCGTTTCGTCCATCATAAAAACATTATATAGGCAATCATGCCCGGGTCTGCACCAGCCGGTGTTTTCAAGATTGCCGACCGCCTTTCCCTGCTTATACATATAATAAGGCGTATAACCGGCTTTTGAGAGTGTGCGAATGCTGAAATCCACCATTTGACACGCAAGCGCCCTGTTCGGCATGCCGTGAGCGGTCAGAAAAGCGCCTGTTTTGAGGCAGAGCGTGTGTACGGTTATATTTGACGGAGCAAGCTCTACAGCTGTTTTTACGCTGCTTTTAAAGGAATCGAAAGTATCGCCCGGAAGCGCGGCGATCAGATCCATATTGATATCCTTAAATCCGCATTTTACCGCGGTTTCATATGCCGAAAGCGTTTGTGCCGAGGTGTGCCGCCTGCCGATGGCATTCAAAACAGAATCATTGAAAGTCTGCGGATTTATACTGATTCTGCCCACGCCGGCGGCTTTCAGCGTATTCAGCTTTTCCGCCGTAACGGTATCCGGTCTGCCCGCCTCAACCGTATATTCGCGCAGGGTGGAAAGATCAAAATTGTTTTCTACGGCGCGTAAGACGAGCGAGAGCTGAGCGGCACTGAGCGTTGTTGGCGTGCCGCCGCCGAAGTAGACAGTTTCCAGACGCAGGCCGAGCTTTTTTGCGTATCTGCCGGTTTCCTCAAGCTCTTTGCAAAGAAGCGCAACATAATCGTCCAGCAAGCCGGAGGCGCGCTCTATACTGTGTGAAACGAAGGAGCAATACGAGCATCTTGACGGGCAAAACGGAATGGAAACATAAAGCGAAAAGCTGTCATTTTGAGAAAGCGCAATGATCTTATCTTCGCTTTTTGCAACATCACAAACGAGCATCAGCTTATCCTCGCCGACCAAATAACGATCTCTTAAAACACGCTTTGCATATTCACGCGAGTCTTTTGAAACAAGAGAATGATAAAATTTTGCGGGACGCACGCCGTAGAGGATCCCCCACGGGTATGTATCCCCGGTGGCTTTTGAAAGCACGCTGTAAAACAGGCGCGACAGGGCGTTTTTTTCATCCTCATCCGAACGGACCGTGCGCGTTTCCTGCGTTTTAACGCCGTTAATATCCGCTGCAACCGTGATATTTCCACCGTTTACAGCCGTATATACAAGTATGCCGCCGTATTCGCCCTTTGGCATATGCGGCAGCATTTCTATTTTTTCATAAGGGAAAAAATTCTCTGCTAAATTTTCGGTATCATAGGAATAACCGTGGTTTTCATTTACTAATATCATAATTTATCTCATATACGGATTATTTGACTTTTCAAAGGCGATCGTTGTGGCACGGTCATGGCCGGGAAAGACCTTTAAAGAACCGTCAAGAGCCGAAAGGCGCTTTAAGCTTTGCATCATTTCTGTTGACGAGCCGCCGGGAAAATCCGTTCTGCCGCAGGAGCAGAAAAACAGGGTATCGCCGGTGAAGATGCAGCCATCCAGCAGATAACAGACACTGCCCTTTGTGTGCCCCGGCGTGGAAAGCACCTTTATCTTGGTGCTGCCGAGCACAAGCTCGCTGCCCTCGTCCACGAGGATATCCGCATCTGCTTTTTCCGGCGTGCTGCCCATAAACGCACCCAGATTGAGCTTGCCGGATGAGAGCATAGGCTCATCCTGCCTGCTGACTACGACCTTTGCACCGTATACGCGCTTGATTGCGGCAACGCCGCCGATATGGTCAAAGTGGCCGTGCGTGAGCAGGATATATTCAAGTTTGGCGTCTCCGATAAAGCCGCGCATCTCAGGCGAATCTGCAGGGCAGTCCACCAGCGCGCTCAGACCGCTTTCGGTATCTGTAACCATGTAACAATTCGCGTTCATGCCGCCGAGGTAGATAGATCTGACTTCTGCCATAGTGATATCCTTTCATCAAAACAGTTTTCATCATTTAAGTAAAGCACTGTCTAAAATAATAGTGACGGGGCCGTCGTTGAGCAGCTCCACCTGCATATCCGCGCCGAAAACGCCCGTTTCAACACGCGAAACGCCGCTTTGCTTCAGACCTGCGGTAAAATATTCATACAGTCTGTTTGCCTCTTCGGGCGGAGCTGAGGGCGTAAAGCTGGGGCGCCTGCCGTGTGAACAGTCCGCGCACAAGGTGAACTGCGAGACCACAAGCATCTCCCCGCCTATATCCACGGAGGACAGATTCATTTTACCGTTTTCATCTTCAAAAATACGCAGATTTACGATCTTTTTTACAAGCTTATCCGCCTCTTTTTCATCATCGCCCGCCATAACGCCAAGCAAGATCAAAAAGCCTGTATTACAGCTGCCGACGGTTTTGCCGCCGACCTTGACGCTTGCGTGGGAAACACGCTGGATCACGGCTTTCACAAACTTTCACCGCCTTTATACATTCGTTCTTTCAATATGATAAACGCCCTCGATCTTCCTTATAATTCTGACAATATTATCAAGATGCTCCTTGCTGCTCACGGCTACGGTAAGCGTTGTGAGGCAGTTGCCGTCATTTATGGGACGGGCGTTTATGGAATGGATCTTGACATGCATATTCATAAGCGTGCTGGTAATATCCAGCACGATACCGTCCCTGTCGATCGCATAAACGTCAAGCGTTGACTGCGTTTCGATCTTGACGGAATCATCCCAATACGCATGGATCCACCTTTCCGGCTCCGCGCAGTGCTCCAGATCCTGAGGCACGTTCACACAGTTTCTTCTGTGAATGGAAAGGCCGTGACCTCTTGTTATAAAACCTATGATCTCCTCGCCCGGGAGCGGGTTGCAGCAGCGCGCCATTTTGATCAGGCAGTTATCTATGCCTTCAACGATAACGCCGTTTGAGGAAGAATTTTTGCGCGGTCTGTCCACAATATTCGAGAGCTGCGGCTTTTCCGGCTCTTTTTCTTTCCAGTTTTTATTATATTCGTCCTTTATGCCGGGCATGAGGCGGTTGATCTGAATGCCGCCGTAGCCGACGGCAGCGTAGAATTCATCTACATGCGCGAAATGCTGCTTTTCCGATATGCGCTTTATGAATTCATCATATTTCGCGCCGCTGAGGCCTATAAAATTACGGCGCAGTTCCCGTTTGACGGACGCCTTGCCCTCTTCAATATTTTCTTCTCTTCTCTCTTTTTTGAACCAGGAGCGGATCTTACTGCGCGCCTCTCCCGTTTTTACGATGGAGAGCCAGTCGCGGCTGGGGCCTTTTCCCTGCTGATTTGTTGTTAAGATCTCTATTCTTTCGCCTGTTTTGATCTGATAATCAAGCGGTACGATACGCCCGTCCACCTTGGCGCCGACCATTTTATTGCCGACGGCGGAATGGATCGCATACGCAAAATCAATAACGGTTGAACCTGTGGGCAGGCTTTTTATATCGCCCTTGGGGGTGAAGACATATACCTCTTCCACAGAGAGATCGCCTTTTATGCTGGCAACAAGATCCTCTGCCGTATCCGTGGATTCGCCCGTTTCTATCATTCTGTGGATCCAGGAAAGTTTTTCATCCAGCGCGTCCTTGCCGCCCTTGCCGAGTTTGTATTTCCAGTGCGCGGCGATACCGTATTCCGCCGTGCGGTGCATTTCCCACGTTCTGATCTGTATCTCAAACGGAATACCGTCTTTGGAAAGCACGGTAGTATGCAAAGACTGATACATATTCGGCTTGGGGGTGGAAATATAATCCTTGAACCTGCCCGGTATGGGCTTGAACATATCATGAACAATCCCCAGCGCGTTATAGCAGTCTATCATGGTATCAACGATGATCCTGACAGCGTAGATATCATATATTTCCTCAAAGGATTTGCCTTTGATATAAACTTTTCGGAAAATGCCGTGAACGGATTTCACGCGCGAGGTGATCGCTGCGTTTTTGATCAGCGGCGTAATGCGTTCCTGAATCTGCGCTTTGATATCGTTTAAAAAGCGCTCGCCCTCCTCCTTTTTCATGGAAAGGTTATTTTCTATCTCCTGATAGGCGATAGGATCCAGATAGCGCACGGCAAGATCCTCAAGCTCATCTTTAATGGCACGGATACCGAGGCGGTGCGCGATAGGCGCATAAATTTCCAGCGTTTCAAGGCTTTTTTCACGCTGTTTATAATCCGGCATGAACTGCAGGGTGCGCATATTATGCAATCTGTCCGCAAGCTTGATGATGATAACGCGCACATCTTTATTCATGGCGATGAACATTTTTCGGATATTTTCCGCCTGCACTTCCTCTCTGGTGGAAAGCGGGATCTTACCGAGTTTAGTAACGCCGTCCACGAGCAGAGCGACCTCATCGCCAAAGGTTTCCCTTATAAAATCAATGCTTACCTTGGTATCTTCTACAACATCGTGAAGCAGCGCGGAAATGATACACTCGTTGTCCATACCGAAGTTAAAAAGGATCTGCGCAACGGCAACGGGGTGCATGATATAAGGCTCGCCGGAACGGCGTTTCTGATCCTGATGCGCCGCTTTTGCAATATCATATGCTTTTTTGATCTTTTCACAATCATACTGCGGATTCTGCTTTACCTGCTCGTAAAAAGCGGCGAAGCCGTCGTCAAAATCACTCAATATTCAGCCTTCCTTTCAGAGATTTTAAGATTTTTGAACTTTCAAGATCCACCTTCTGCGCCGCTTCGCATATTTTGATGGAACCGCCGTCATAGCTGATAAGCGAACATTCATGAAAGGCGCGCAATGCAAACATCATTTGCGCATATGTAACGCCGGACAGAGAAAAATAAAGGCTGTCCGCATCGGTATAAACGTTTTTTCTTTTTCTCAGAGCTTTATACACCTCGGCACAGACCTGCCGACCGGGATAAACATCTTTGGAATTATTTTTACCTGCAAGAAAGAGCTGATACGCCTCTCTTTGTGAAAAATACGCATCTTCATCCATAGCGCTCTTTCTTATATCCACCGCCTGCACCGAAAGGTATTCACGCCCGTTATACGGATTCACGCCGATTCTGACAGCGGCATCGATCTTTTCCCCGGGAATAAACGGAAATCTATCCGGCGAAGTGCCGAATTTGACGATTCTGATTTTTCTGCCTTTTTTCTCACATTCAAGGCGAATATGCTTGCCGCCGCCCATTGGGGTTATACTGATAAGCTCAAGATTCATAAGCGCGAACACGGCGCGCTTATTGCCCTCGCCGTAAGGCTCAAGGATCTTAAGATCCTTTGCCAGTTCAACGCTCAGATAAAACGGTGATATTTTAAAATCTATATCCACGGTCTGCGGCGGCATAGCGGGATATTTTTGCGCAGCGAACGCATTGATCTTATCTCTGAAAACATCTATATCCGCAGCACTGAGGCTTAGCCCCGCAGCGCCGGGATGCCCGCCGAAATGCGTTAGCATATCGGCGCAGCTTGAAACAGCTTCAAAGATATTGAAGCCCTGCACGCTTCTTGCCGAGCCGCGGGCAGTGCCGTCCTCGTCAACACCTATGATTATACTTGGTTTTTCATATTTTTCGCAGATCCTGGAAGCTACTATACCCACTACGCCCTGATGATAGCCCTTTCCGGCAACGACTATGACACGCGCCGAGGCAAGCGCAGGTTCGGCAGACAGCTGCTTTACAACATCCCCAAATATCTCCTGCTCCAGTTCCTGACGGTGCGTATTGTTTTCATTAAGCTGCTCTGCGATGAAATCCGCCTTTGCGGGATCCTCGCAAACAAGAAGCTCCACCGCTCTTGCGGCGTGTTCCAGCCTGCCCGTTGCGTTGATGCGCGGGCAAACGGAAAACGCCACATTTGTGGAGTTGATCTCCTTATCCGATAAGCCTGCCGCTTTTATGAGCGCGGCAATACCGGGGCGCGGATCTTCATTGATCAGGCGAACGCCCGTTTTAACGATGGCTCTGTTTTCATCGCACAGCGGCATAATATCCGCTATGGTGCCGATTGCGGCAAGATCTGCATAGCGGTACAAAATATCGTCCGTATCGCCGTAAAGCGCGCATGCAAGCTTAAACGCCACGCCCACGCCTGCAAAATCCGTAAAAGGCAACTCGCCGTCCTGCAAATGCGGGTTTACAACAGCCTCGGCACGGGGAAGTGTTTCCGGCACCTGATGGTGATCTGTAATGACCAGCTCCAGACCGAGGGAATAGGCATATTCCGCCTCTTCAACGGCACTGATACCGTTATCGACCGTAATGATCAGGCGGGTGCCGTTCTCCGCAAGCTTTTTGACGGCGCTCATATTGAGGCCGTAGCCCTCGGAATCACGCGACGGAATATAATAATCCACATTACCGCCCATATCGCTGAAAAGCGAATACAAAAGCGCGGTGGAAGTTACGCCGTCACAATCATAATCGCCGTATACGGTGATCTTTTCTCCAAGGGAGATTGCCTGCTCGATCCGGCTGACAGCCGCTTCCATGCCGGAAAGCGCATAAGGGTCTGAAATACGAACGGAAGAGGAAATGAATTCAGAGACCTTAAGCTCATCATCAAATCCCCTTGCGGCAAGCAAATACGCAACAAAAGCGTCCATATTAAATTTTTCGCTGATTGCGGATGCCTTTTCCTTATCCGCATTTGCAATACGCCATTTTTTATGAGCCATTACGAATCTTTATCCACCACATGAAATTTCTTTAGATTGGAACGCTTTTGGGCTCTTTTTTCAAGCTCTGCCTCAACATCTTCGGGCGTAATGCCCTGATACGCCATCATAACAAGGATATGATAGAGAAGATCGGAAATTTCGTAAACCGTTTCTTCTTTATCGTTATTTTTAGCCGCAATAACGGTCTCCGTACACTCCTCACCAACCTTTTTCAGGATCTTATCTATACCCTGCTCAAAAAGATAGGCCGTATAAGAGCCCTCGCTTTTTTCGTTTTTTCTGTCTATAATGACCTGATATTCGTTTTTGATATAATCCATTTTACTCAAAATCCTTTATTTTATTAAAAAAACAGCTGTGACTGCCGGTATGGCAGGCGGCGCCTGTTTGTATGACCTCTATAAGCAAGGTGTCGTCATCGCAATCTCCGTATATGGAAACGATCTTTTGCAGATGACCGCTTGTGGCGCCCTTATTCCAAAGCTCCTGCCTGCTTCTTGACCAGAACCAGGTATAGCCCGTTTCAAGCGTTTTTTTCAGTGATTCCCGGTTCATATACGCAAGCATAAGCACCTGCCCGGTGCCGTGCTCCTGAATAACGGCCGGGATCAGCTCTGATTTCTTAAAATATCTTTCAATATCCACCGTCATGTTTTACACACCTCCAGCGCTTCTTTCAGATTGAGCGTGCCGCTGTAAATGCTTTTGCCGCAGATTGCGCCGTAAAGCGACAGCGATTTCAGCGCTTTGATATCCTCTATATTCGTGATACCGCCGGAGGCGATGATATTGCAGGAAACGGCATGATCAATCTCTTCAAGCTGCGCAAGATTGGGGCCTGAGAGCGTACCGTCCTTGGAAATATCGGTAAAAATGATCGTTTCCACGCCAAACTGCTCCATTTTTTTTGCAAGCTCGGTAAAATAGATATCGGAAGTCTGCGTCCAGCCCTCTGCAGCGGCATAGCCGTTTTTGGCGTCTATGCCAACAGCGATCTTATTTCCGAATTCCCCTGCCGCCTCTTTGACGAGCTGCGGGTCTTTCAGTGCGACAGAACCGAGTATCACCCTTGAAATACCGCCCGACAGGTAAAATTCAATATCCCGCATCGTTCTGATACCGCCGCCGAGCTCGACTTTAAGAGAAGTATTTTCGGCAACGCTCAGAAAGATATCCGTATTCACGCGCTTTTTCTGCAAAGAGCCGTCAAGATCCACCATATGGATCCACTCTGCGCCGGCTTTTTCAAATTCCTTTGCCGTATCCAAAGCGTTTTCGGCTACCTGACCGGCGGTGGAGAAATCGCCCTTATACAGCCTTACGGGTTTACCGCCCATGATATCAACAGCAGGCAAGATGATCATTACAACACCCCTTTTGTTGAGAGCACGCCGCCGTCCTTTTGCGCAACGGCAGCATGAAGGGCATGACCGAACGCCTTGAACAGCGCCTCAATAATATGATGCGAATTATTGCCGTAAAGCGCGTTCAAGTGGAGCGTTATACCCGCGTTCTGCGCAACGGCGCGGAAAAATTCCACAGTGCAGCAGGTTTCGTAATCGCCGCATCTTTCCTCTGCGAAATCCGCGTTGAAAACAAGATACGGTCTGTTTGATATATCAAGCGCGCAGAAAGCAAGCGCTTCATCCATGGGAACATAAAATGAACCGTAGCGCGCAATGCCGCCCATATCGCCGAGCGCCTGCCCGATGGCGGTTCCGAGCGCGATACCCGTATCCTCTACCGTATGGTGGGTATCGACCTCAAGATCGCCCTTAACGCTGAGCGAAAGGCCAAAACCGCCGTGAACGGCAAAAGCCGTAAGCATATGATCAAAAAAACCGATGCCGGTATGTATTTCCACAGCGCCGCCGTCCAGCGAAAGCGCAAGGCTGATATCCGTTTCTTTCGTTTTTCTGTTAATCTGAGCCGTTCTCATAGTAACCCTCCGAGATTATTTTGATCTGCCGAACAGGCGTTTGAGCTTTTCTTCATTCTGCGCTTTGAGCGCCTGCGCCTGAGACGGATCGGCAGTTATATGATATACGCCGCCCTCCGCCGCATTTTCAAAAAGACATACAGGGGCGTTTGCAGTTTTGCCGTTTTCAAGCTCCAAAACCGCCGTATCTTTTTCAATTCTGTTAATGATAACTCTCATCGTAATCCGCCATGCAGTTTTTACAGGGCGTATAACCCTCGCTTTCCAGCTGTTCAACTGATTTTGAAGTAAATTCTTTATTCTTTTCAGACATATTTGCAGCAAAGGAACAATCCGGCAGATGGATCTTTTTAGAAGAAGTATTTAAAATATAGGAATATTCGGCGCTCTGCTGCGCGGCAGAAGTTGTTTCTGCCGAAGTCTGCGCCTGAGATGATGTTTCAGCCGGCGTTTCGGCGTTCTGAGAAGTATTGACCGTTAATCCTTCGCCGTCTGACGTGATCACGATATTGCCGAGCAGATCCGTGCGCAGGATCTGCGCGCCCGCATTCTGCCAGCGGCCGACCGCTTCGGCGGACGGATGACCGTAAGAATTGTCCTTGCCCACCTCAAACACGGCATACTGCGGGGATACACGGTCTGCAAACTGCTGTGAAGAAGAGGTATCAGAACCGTGGTGACCTACCTTAATCACGTTTGCCGAAACATCAGCCGTGATCTGCTGCTCAGAAAGTTCTTCGGCGTCACCCATAAACAGAAACGAAGTGCTGCCGTAAGTCAGCTTAAGCACAGCGGAATAATTATTAAGCTCGCTGTATTCGTCTTCTACGGGTGCAAGAAATTCGGCGCAAAGCCCGTTTTCATCTATAACGCCCACGGACGCAGCCGCCTGCGTAACCATGCAGCCCTCTGCCTCAACTCTGTCCAGAAATTCGCCGTAGATTGCGGACGATGACGAGACATTCGGCATATACACATTTTCCACATCAAAATCGGCAAGCACCTGCGGCAGACCGCCGATATGATCGGAATGCGGATGCGTTGCAACAAGATAGGTGATCTCACTGTAACCGAGCGAGGAGATATAGCTGCAAACGGTTTCCCCGTATTCCCTTTCACCGCCGTCTATGAGCATCGTTTCTCCGCCGGGCAATTCAATAAATTCGCTGTCTCCCTGCCCTACGTCTATAAAATGCACGGCAAGCATTCCGTTTTGAGCGGCGCCGGAAAATGAAGTTGCCTCACTGCCTACAGGCGCCGAGCAGGCGCACAAAAGCGCTGTCACCATCACGGCAAAAACTGCCGCGATCCTTTTGAATCGCATATTAAAATCTGACCTTTATACTGTTTGCGTGCGCCGTTAAGCCCTCTGTTTCGGCAAGGGTGATAATATCGTCCTTCGCTTTTTTCAATTCCGCTTCCGTATAATAAATGAAAGAAGATTTTTTGATAAAGCTGTCTACAGACAGCGGGCTGAAGAACCTTGCCGTGCCGCTTGTGGGCAGCACATGGTTGGGGCCGGCATAGTAATCGCCGAGCGGCTCGGGCGACCAATGGCCCAAAAATACCGAGCCGGCGTTATCCAGCATACCTATATATTTCAGCGGCTCCTCCACACACATTTCAAGATGCTCCGGCGCAAGCTCGTTTGCAAATTTGATCGCCTGCTGCATATCCTCGCAAACGATGATCTCGCCGTAATCCTGAAGCGAGCGTTCTATGATCTCCTGCCTTTCAAGGAATTTGATCTGCCGCTCGATTTCCTTTACCGTAGCGCGGGCAACGGTTTCTGAAGTTGTGAGCAGAATGGCGGACGCCATTTGGTCATGCTCTGCCTGGCTCATAAGATCAGCCGCAAGGAAAGCGGGCTTTGCAGACTTATCCGCAACGATCAGGATCTCAGACGGGCCGGCGACCATATCTATATCCACAACGCCGTAAAGAAGCCGCTTTGCAGTTGCAACAAAGATATTGCCGGGGCCTACGATCTTATCCACCTTCGGTATCTTTTCCGTGCCGTAAGCAAGGGCGGCTATTGCCTGTGCGCCGCCGCAAAGGAATACTTTATCCACACCGGCGACCGCCGCCGCAGCCATGATATAGGGATTGGGATTGCCCTCCGCGCCGGGGGGCGTGACCATTATAATCTCTTTTACACCTGCGATCTTTGCGGGAACGGCATTCATAAGCACGGAACTCGGATATGCCGCCGTGCCGCCGGGAACGTAGATGCCCACTCTGTGCAGGCCCCTGATGCGCTGACCCATGATAACGCCGTTTTGCTCCGTAGTGAGCCAGCTTTGCTGCGCCTGCCTTTGATGAAAGCGGAAAATATTTTCCTGTGCGCGCGTAATGGCGGCTTTAAAATCATCGTCAACAAGATCAAGATACTGCTGAAGCTCGTCCTTTTCTATAACGGTTTTTTTAGGCACGCTGCCGTCAAAGCGGGAGGTATATTCGCGAACCGCCTCGTCGCCGCCCTCCTTTACGCCGTTTATAATCGAGGTAACGATCTCTAAGATCTTAGGATCGGTCTCCCCGCTGCGCTTTTTCAGATTTTCAACAACGGCGTACTCGGCTTTTCCGTTTGCTTTTGTAATTTTCATTTAAAGACCTCTTTTACACTTTACTTGCAAGCTCCAGATCGGAAAGGAAGGATTCGATCTCCTGCTTTCTGAGTTTCATGGAAGCCATATTTACGATTACTCTTGCGGAGATGGGCATGATCTCCTCCACAACCTCAAGCCCGTTTTCTTTCAGGGTTGAGCCTGTTTCAACAATATCCACGATACCGTCCGCAAGACCGAGCAGCGGAGCAAGCTCCACGCTGCCCTCTATTTTGATAACGTCCACATCCATGCCCTTTGCGCGGAAAAATTCCTTTGCCACCTTTGGGTATTTGGACGCGACTGTTTTTCTGGAATAGCCGCTGAAGAAATCCGTGCCTTTCGGGCAGGCAAGCGCAAAGCGGCACTTGCCGATATTGAGATCCATGACCTCATAAAACGAACTGCCGTGCTCCACGATCGTATCCTTTCCGACGATGCCGATATCACACACGCCGTGCTCAACATAAGTTATGACATCGGGCGCTTTGGAAAGCACCGCTTCATATCCGTCCACGGGAAGGATGAGCCTTCTGCCTTTGTTTTCAAGCTGAGCGGTATCCAGCCCCATGATTTTGAAAAGCTTTACGCTTGATTTTTCAAGCCTGCCTTTTGTAAGCGCGATCCTGAGCGGACGCTCTACGTTTATGACCTCGTGCATAACGTCAAACAGGGCGTTGATATCCACGGCAAAACCGATAGCGGGCGCGTCCAGCCCGAATTTTGCGATCAGATTATCATACCGACCGCCGGAAAGGACGGAAACACCGGAGCCCTCCGCATAGCCCCTGAAGATCACGCCTGTATAATAATTTGAGCGGTTGACGAGGCCGAGATCTATCATAACATGCTTGCCGTGGCCGCGCTCGCAGAGCTTATCATAGATATTTCCCAGGTAATCAAGGGCGGCATTTGCCCGTTCGGAAGAGTAAAGGCGCTTTGCTTCTTCAAGCACTTCCGGGCCGCCGAAAAGGCGCGGAAGCATACGGAGCACTCTTGTTTGCACGGTATCGCCTATTGTGGAAAGCAGATCGCTCAGGGCGGCAAAATTTTTGCTTTCCGTAAGCGAGCATATCTCCGCTTTTTGGGAGGAATCTATATCCATATCATCAAGGATGGCGTTGAAAAAGTCCGCATGGCCGATCTCAAGCGAATAGGACTTCAGATCGGAACGTTCAAGCGCCTCCAGCGCCATGGTAAGCACTTCCATATCGGCATCGGCAGAGCCGTCGCCTATAAGCTCTATACCGCTTTGCGGGATCTCATCCGTTCTGCCGGCATAGGCTTTATTTCTGGAAAAAACATTCTGATTATAATAAAGCCTTACCGGGAAATCAGCGCTGCTGAGCCTTGTTGCAACAAGGCGGGCAATGGGCATTGTGTTATCCGGGCGCAAAACGGTAGTTCTGCCGTAAGCGTCGGTAAGCTTATACATAATATCCGATTCCATACCCGTATCGTTTTCAAAAACGTCTATATACTCTATAGCCGGGGTGATGACCTTGCGGTAGTTTTTTTCCTTATATAACTGTGAAAGCGTAGTTTCTATCTTTTTTCTGTCATCACATTCCTCAAAGAGCAGATCTCTGCTGCCCTGAGGCGTAAGCTTTGCATATTTGTTCATATTGCTACTCCGTCAGAATACTTTAGCGTGTTAACGCTTTAATATGCTACCACATTGAATTGCACTTGTCAACTAAAAACCGAACAGCGAGATCTGGTTGCTTGCGGGAAGATCGCCGAGAGCGCCTACCTCGCGCAGCGAATCCACAACGCTTTGGCCGATGCCGGCGCGCGCCATAAGATCGTCGCAGGAGAGAAAATCACCGTTTCCGTCATGGACGGCGGCAGATATCTGCTTTGCAGCGTTTTCACCGATACCGGCTATTGCAGTAAACGGCAGGCGTATCTTGCCGTCTTCTATCTTATAAACGCGCCAGTCTGATTTATAAAGATCAACGGGCAGGAACTCAATGCCGCGGCAAAGCATTTCTATAACGATCTGAAGGATAACGTAAGTATCGCTCTCCTTTTGCGTTATGGTGCCGTTTTCCTTATGGGCTTTGATCTCCGCCATTTTGGCTTTAACGGCGCTCTTGCCGGCAACCGCGGCAGCAGCGTCAAGATCGCCGCCGCGAACGGTAAAGAACGCGCTGTAATACTCAACGGGATAGTATATCTTATACCAGCCGAGGCGAAGCGCAGCGATAACATATGCCGCAGCATGCGCCTTGGGGAACATGTATTTAATTTTATAGCAGGAATCTATGTACCACTGCTCCACGCCGATCTCCTTCATTCTTTCCTCATAGGGAGGAAGTTCTTTCGGCGCTTTGCCCTTTCTTGTGATCTCCATTATTTTGAAGCAATCCTTTTTTGAAAGGGGCGAGGGTTTACCTGTCTTTTCCTCATATTGTTTTGCTTTATGTATAAGGTAAGTCATAATGCCGTCTCGGCAGCCGATTACCTTGGATATGGTGCAGGTGCCGTTATGGATCAGCTCCTGCGCATTGCCAAGCCAAACATCCGTGCCATGCGAAAGACCGGAGATCTGAAGCAGATCCGAAAACGTTTTGGGCTGCGCCTCCACAAGCATGCTGAGCGTGAACGGCGTGCCCATTTCGGGTATGGAAAGCGTACTGGTTTGGCAATCAATATCCTCAGGTGAAACGCCGATCGGCTCTGTGGAAGTGAGCATCTGATAAAGCTTGGGGTCGCATATATCCACATCCATAACCGGGATTCCGGTCGCGTCCTCAATAAATTTATAGAGCGTGGGAACATCGTGGCCGAGCTCATCCAGCTTGAGCAAAGTATCATGAAGCGCATTTTTGAAATCAAAATGCGTTGTAAGTGTCTCCTTAGAAGCATCGTCAGACGGATACTGAACGGGCGTAAAATCCTCCACCTCATATTCGGCGGGAACAACAACCATGCCGCCGGGGTGCTGACCCGTGGTGCGCTTGATGCCCGTGCAGCCGGCGGTGAGCCTGTCCTCCTCCGCCTTGGGAACCTTTAAGCCGCGCTCTTCAAGGTATTTTTTTACATAACCGTAAGCCGTTTTATCCGCCACGGTAGAAGTGGTGCCGGCTTTAAAAACGTGGGTCTTGCCGAAAAGCTCTTCCGTAAATTTATGCGACTGGGATTGGAAATCGCCGCTGAAATTCAGGTCTATATCCGGCTCCTTATCGCCGTCAAAACCAAGGAAGGTCTCAAACGGGATCTCATGCCCGTCTCTGTCCATAGGCGTGCCGCAGTGCGGACAGTTCTTGGGCGGAAGATCAAAACCGGAGCCGACGGAACCGTCCTTAATAAATTCGCTGTGCTTGCACTTGGGGCACACGTAATGCGGCGGAAGCGGATTGACCTCCGATATACCGCCGAGATGCGCCACGAGCGAGGAACCGACCGAACCTCTTGAGCCTACAAGATAGCCGTGCTCCTCAGAATTCTTAACAAGCCTTTTTGCGATAACATAAAGCACCGCATAGCCGTGCTTGATGATGGAATCCAGCTCCTTTTGAAGCCTTGGACCTACATCTTCGGGTACGGGATCGCCGTATTTCTCCTTTGCGTTTTTCCAGCAGGTCTCTGTAAGCTCCTCCTCTGCGCCGTCAATATGCGGCTGGAAGGTGCCCGGGGGAATCGGAACCACGTCGTCATCTATCATATCCGCGATATGATTGGGGTTATAAATGACGAATTCTTTTGCTCTTTCCCCTGCCCAGCTAAAATCATGAAGCATCTCATCCGTGGTCTTTAAATAGAGGGGCGCCTGCATATCCGCGTCCTCAAACCCTTGGGAAGCCATGATGATCGCTCTGTATTTTGCGTCGTAATCATTCAGAAAATGCACGTCGCCGGTGGCAACGGTCATTTTGCCGAGCCTGTCCGCCGAGGCAACGATGCGTTTGTTTATATCAATCAGATCCTGCTCTGTTCGGACTTTCCAGTAAACGTTTTTACGCTCTTCGCCCTTTTTATTTACGATAAATTCCTCATTGCTTTTTCTGAGCATAAATTCGTTATTTCCGTTGGGCTGGATCTCAAGATAATCGTAAAAGGATGAGATCTCATCAAGCTCCTCATCCGTTGCGCCGTTTAAGATCGCCTGATACACCTCGCCCTGCTCGCAGGCAGAGCCGATGATGATACCGTTTCTGTGCTGTTTTAAGATCGATTTCGGGATCAGCGGGCGCTTTTTAAAATATTTGGTATTGCTGGCGGAAATATGCTTATAAAGCACTTTCCTGCCCTCTAAGCTCTTAATGAGAAATATGATATGATAGCGCGGGAAGCTGCCGACCTTCATATTCATGAAATCCGGGTATTTCTCGTCGTCAACAAGATAGCCCTCCATACCGCAGATGAGCTTTATGCCGGCGCTTTTGGCCGCCTTGCTTGCCTCCGGCAGCGCCTGAACAACGCCGTGGTCCGTAACGGCAACGGCCTTATGCCCCCACCTTGCGGCTGTTTTTACAAGATTGGACGGAGAGGAAACGCCGTCCATAGCCGAAAGGGAGGTATGCAGGTGCAGCTCTACTCTTTTTTCCGGCGCGGTATCCTCTTTCTGCGCTTTCATAACCGAGGAGATACCTTCCGGCATAATAACAAATTCGCTTGAATATTTATCAAGCTGATATGTGCCGCTGACCATAACGGTCTTTGCCTCTTCCAGCTTGGAAACGATGGAATCTATAACGGCATTGGAATCAAACATCTTACAGGTTACGGACGAGGTATAATCCGTTATATCAAAGGTAAGTATCTTGTTGCCGCCGCGTTTTGTTTCACGCGCTTCATATTTAAGCACATCGCCCCACACGGTGATCAAGCCGTCGTCATAACTGACATCCGCAATTTTTTTAAGGTTGCTGTTTGAAATGTTTTTGCCGTAAAAATTCCTTTTTGTATCTGCAAAGATCGGGAATTTTGCAAGCTTTTTATGCACAATGTTTTTTTGCGCTTCTGCCGCCTCCTGTTCCTTATCCGCACGCAGCTGCGCATAGGCTTTTTTCGCCTCCGCCTCAACATTGTAATTTTCCGTTTCAACAAATTTGATCTTTAGATCTATGCCGAAAAGATCAAAAATAACGCTTTCAAGCTCTTCATTTACTTTTTGCGCAAGCAGGATCTCCCTGCCGCCCTTTTTGAGCAGAACGGTAAGGACGCCGTCTTTATAATCCGTTTGAGCGCCCTCAAAAAATCCGTTTGCGGCGGGATTGTTTCTTTTAACAAACTCCACTAAGCTTGGGAGATAAGCCGGCTCAAAAAGCGAGCTGACGTAGCGCGGTTTGATAGAGACTTTTAAAAGCCCCATATTGTTTTTTATACTTTCCTCAGCTTCTTTAAACACGCAATGATCCACAAGCTCGCTGAGCGACAGCACAACGGCAAGTTCCCTTTGTGCGCGCTTAACAGTGAAACGCTTTATAACGCCGCCGCCAAGGCTGGAAAGCTGGAAATTGTCAACATATTCTTCAAAAAAATCGCTGAACAGGTTCATTATAATTTATCTATCTCTTTCATCAATTCGTCTAAAAGTTCGCTTTCGGGAACTTTTCTTAAGATCTCGCCCTTTTTGAAAATGAGGCCGCAGCCGTCACCGCCGGCTATGCCTATATCCGCCTCTCTTGCCTCTCCGGGGCCGTTGACGATACAGCCCATAACGGCCACCTTGATCGGCTTCTTACAGTCGCGCAGGCGTTCCTCCACCTTTTTGGCAAGGCCGATCAGATCGATCTTTGTTCTGCCGCAGGTGGGGCAGGAGATGAGGTAAGGGCTGTCGTTTTTAAGCCCGATCGCCTTTAAAATATCAAACGCGGCAAACACCTCTTTTACAGGCGTATCGGAAAGGCTGACCCGAATGGTATCTCCGATTCCGCGGTTGAGCAGCGAACCGATGCCGATTGCGGATTTGATGATGCCCATGCGTTCCGTGCCCGCCTCCGTTACACCGAGGTGGAGCGGGTAATCACACTGCTCGGCGGCAAGCTCATAGGCGGAGATCATGGTATTTACATCGGATGATTTTATGGAGATCACGATATCCGTGAAATCAAATTTTTCAAGGAGTGAAGCGTGGTAAAGCGCGGACTCGACCATCGCCTGCGGCGTAGGCGCGCCGTACTTTTCAAGGATATGCTTTTCAAGAGAGCCGCTGTTTACGCCGATCCTTATGGGGATCTGCTTCTTTCGGCAGATATCCGCAACGGCCTTTACCCTGGATTCAGACCCGATATTGCCGGGGTTTATCCTGATCTTATCTATACCCCTTTCGGCAGCGCCGAGCGCAAGCTTGTAATCAAAATGAATATCTGCAACGAGCGGAACATCGACCGCTTTTTTGATCGGCTCAATCAGCGCCAGCGCATCTTCGTTTGGGATTGCAAAACGGATGACCTGGCAGCCCGCCGCCGCAAGCTCCTTTGCCTGATTTACGGAGCCTTCAATATCGCTTGCGGGAATATTCAGCATGGACTGAACAAGTATAGGTGAATCGCCGCCTATATATGTATTTTTAAGCTTTATCTTTTTTGATTTTCTGCGGTTGATCATATTGACCTGCCTTTCCGCGCCGGGGCGCGCGCCGCCGTGAGGCGGCGTTATTATTTATACCGACTGCCGTTTTACACCAAAGGCGCTAAAACAGCTTTGTTACATCTGAAAAAGTTACGATCACCATGACGCCGAGCAGAAGCACAAGCCCTGCGGCATTGATGGCGTATTCCACCTTTGGGGGCAGTTTCTTTTTGAAGATGCCCTCCCCGAGAAGTATGAAGAAGCGCCAGCCGTCCAGCGCAGGGATGGGAAACAGATTGAACAGACCTACGTTTATCGTAAGCAGCGCCATGATACGCAGCATAGAGGTTACGCTTGTTTTGACCGCTGTTGACACAACGGAAACTGCGCCCACAGGCCCGCTGAGATCCGAAAGTCCGTACCTGCCGGACAGGAGATCCGCAACGGAAAGGAAGATCATGCGCATATAGGAAACGAACATGCCGCAGCTGCTCTGGAGCACGCCGCCGAAGGTCTTTTCCTCACCGAGCAGCCAGAAATCCATACTGATGTATTGATTGCCCTCATATTCCTGCATTTCAAAAGTAACGTCAAGCGAAACATTTTCACCGTTTCTGTCAACGACCATCTGCACATTTCCGTCCGGCGAGCGGCTGAGCCCTGTTTCAACATCCGTTGAGGTATACACACGCATGCCATCTATGCTTTTGATCGTATCCCCTACCTGAAGCCCGCTTGCGGCGCTGGTTGCCTGATCGTCAAACTTGGCAACCGTTGGAGTGCCGATCAGATCTCCGCTTGCAACGATACATACGATGATAAGAAAGCCGAGGATCAGATTCATCACCGCGCCTGCCGCTATGACGAACAGCCTTGCGCCGACGCTTTTTTTAGAAAAGGAGCCGTTTTCGTCCGACTCTTCCTCCTCGCCCTCCATGGCGCAGTAGCCGCCGAACAGGATCCAGCGCAGGGAATATTTTGTGCCCTTTCTTGTTACGGAAAAGATCTTTGGCCCCATACCTACGGAAAATTCGTTTACCTTGATCTTCATGAGCCTTGCGGCGGTATAATGCCCGCCCTCATGGATTATGATGATCAGTTCAAAAAACAGGATTGCAATGATTATGGGATAAACCGTGTTCCAAATTGCGGTCAAATTCACCGGATCGCCTCATTCATAATATTATCTGTAATTGCTGATTACGTATTCGCGGGCGGCTTTATCCGCGTCAAGCACGTCATCAAGCGTAAACTCTTTTTTATCCGCAGCTTTCAGCATAGCCTCTTCATTAAGATATGCAATATCCGTGAATTTAATTTTGCCGTTTAAGAAAAGCTTGACGCTTTCTTCGTTTGCGCCGTTTGCCGCCGCCGGGTGAAGCCCGCCCATTTCAATGGCTTTTTTGCATACGTTGATACATTTAAAGGTTTCATAATCCGGCTCAAAGAACGTGAGTTTGCCGTAATCGGCGAGCGAAAGCTCTGCAACGGGGCTTTCCTCACGCTGCGGGTAAGTGAGCGCATACTGGATCGGTATACGCATATCCGGCACGCCGAGCTGGGCGATCACGGAATTATCTTTATAAACGATTGCCGAATGGACGACCGATTCGCGGTGAACGACGATCTCTATATCCTCATTCGGCATATCAAAAAGCCATTTTGCCTCTATAAATTCAAGGCCTTTATTCATCATCGTGGCGGAATCGATCGTGATCTTTGCACCCATATTCCAGTTGGGGTGTTTTAACGCGTCCTGCGGGGTAACGGTTTCAAGCTCTGAAAGCGTTTTGCCGAAGAACGGCCCGCCGGAGGCTGTTAAGATGATCTTCTTTACCGCGTCTTTCGACGGGCTGCCCTGCAATGCCTGAAAGATAGCGGAATGTTCGCTGTCCACAGGGAGTATGGAAACGCCGTTTTCCTTTGCAAGGCTCGTTACAAGGCTGCCGCCGGCAACAAGCGTTTCCTTATTGGCAAGGGCAATCGTTTTTTTTGCCTTTATGGCTTCCAGCGTAGGCATAAGACCGATCATGCCGACCACGGAATTTAAAACGATATCAGAACCGGGATAGGTTGCGCATTCTATAAGCCCCTGCATACCGCAGGTCACTTTCACGCCGGTATCCGCCACTCTTGTTTTCAGCTCCGCGGCGGCGTTTTCATTCATCATACAGACAAGCTCCGGCTTAAATTCGCGGATCTGCCGCTCCATTTTATCCACGTCCGTATTTGCACTGAGGCATTTTACGGAATAGCCGTGCATGCGGCAGACATCGAGCGACTGCGTGCCGATTGAGCCTGTTGATCCCAAAATAGAAAGCGTTTTCATATAATCTGCCTTTCTGCGCTCAGCAAAATGCAAGAAGCGCCATAACGTATGTAAGCGGCAAAGCGAAAAGAACGGAATCAAACCGATCCATAACACCGCCGTGACCGGGGAATATCTTGCCGAAATCCTTAACGCCGAAATTGCGTTTGAGCACAGACGCCGTCAGATCGCCCATCATGCTCATAAGGGATATCGGAACACTGCACACCAGAATGACCGTTGCTGCAAAAGAATCGAGCTGAACCGCGCCGAGGCGGTTATAAAGCACATAGGCAACGGCGTTTAAAATGAGCGAAAACGCAACGCCGCACGCAGCGCCCTCGATCGTTTTTTTAGGGCTGATATTCGGGCTCATCTTGTGCTTGCCGAAAGCCATGCCGCCAAGCTGCGCGCCCACGTCCGTACCGAGCGCGCATATGAGCGCAAAGAAGATGAGATAGATGCCGAACTGCTCATTGATAAACATATCACGCAGACGGACGAAAATGGAAAACGCATACGGCACTGCTACACTTGCGAAAAAGGCGATCGCCACATCCTCAAACTTTGTGTGGGAATAGCCTTTGAGCATGGCAAGAAACATGATAAGCGCAACGGCTATGATATATACCGCGGACGGTACGGCGGAAATGACCTGCCCCCATGTTTCAAGAGATACGAGCGGTTCAAGCACCTTGGGGCTTGCGAACAAGGGAAAGACAGCGGCGACCGCCGTGCCGAAAACCAAAATAAACTTATTTGAGATCTTTGCGCAGCGCATGATCTCATTTGCCGCAACGGCGCTCAAAAACGCAATGACAAGCACAAACAGCGGTGTGTTGACCTGCCATACAACGAGTGCCAGCACAAGAAGCAAAACGATTGCCGTTATAATTCTCTGTTTCATAATGATCCTCTTTATCCGCCGAAGCGGCGGTTTCTTTTTTTAAAATCAAAAAGCGCCTGATGCAGATCCTTTTCCGTAAAATCAGGCCACAGCACATCGCTGTACCAGAATTCACTGTAAGCGGACTGCCACAAAAGGAAGTTTGAAAGGCGTTCCTCTCCGCTGGGGCGGATGATCAGGTCGCAATCCGGCGTTGTATAGAGCATGCTGCTTATATCTTCCTCGGTTATACTGCTCTTGCCCTGCGCGATAAGCCGGTTTACGGCGGAAACGATCTCCTGCCTGCCGCCGTAATTCACGGCAACATTGATCAGCGTGCCGTTCCTTGAGGCGGTCTCTTTTTCGGCGTCACGCATAAGCTCCAGCAGCTTCGGGTGCATGCTCTCCTGCTCGCCTATAAATCTGACTCTGAGATTTCCGCTTACCTGAAGGTCGTTTTTCGCATCGATCAGATAATCATAAAAGAGGCGCATAAGCGTTTCCACCTCTTCTTTGGGGCGTTTCCAATTCTCGGTGGAAAAAGCATAGAAAGTTACCTCTTCTATACCGATCCTGCCGCATTCCTTGGAGATCTTTTTAAACACATCGGCGCCTACCTTATGACCCGCTGTGCGCGGCAGGGCTCTTTTTTTAGCCCATCTGCCGTTGCCGTCCATAATAATGCCGAGATGGCGCGGCAGGACGGAAAATTCCGTCTGCGCCGTTTCTTTTTTACCGAAAACAGCCATAAACAGCTCACTGCCTTTCGTATGCCGCTGATGAAGCCTGCGCGCACCGGCGGCTAAAATCAAATGTTTAAAAACGCAGAACGGCGGAGAGCTCTCCCCGCCTTTGCTGCCGTTTGCCGCCCGATGGCGGTCAGATTAAATAGAAAGGATCTCCTTTTCCTTTGCTTTTTCCATTTCTTCTATCTCTTTAATAAACTTATCGGTAATATCCTGAAGTTTCTTTTCTCCGTCTTTAAGATCATCTTCCGTGATCTCGCTGTTTTTCTTTAGCTTTTTGATATCGTCCATCGCATCGCGGCGGATATTTCTTACAGCAACCTTTGCCTCCTCGCCGCGCTTGGAGATATCCTTTACAAGCTCTTTACGGCGCTCCTCCGTAAGCGGCGGGAACACAAGGCGGATCACCTTGCCGTCATTAGAGGGGTTGATGCCTATATCCGAAGTGTTTATTGCCTTTTCTATCTCTTTGATGATAGAGGCGTCCCAGGGCTGAATCATAAGCATTCTGGGTTCCGGCACACTGATGGCGGCAACCTGATTTATAGGGGTGGCGGTGCCGTAATAATCAACCGTGATCCTATCCAGAACGGCGGGATTGGCTCTGCCGGCGCGAACCGCTTTATAATCCCTTTCAAGCGCGTCAAGACATTTATTCATTTTTTCATTCGTTTTATTAAATACAGCTTCCATAAAATTCACCTTTCCTGATTATGTAATACTTTTTTGATTTAGTTCGTAACGGTTGTGCCGATATTTTTGCCGCAAACAACGTCTACCAGATTATCGGGATTATCAAGATTGAAGACGATAATGGTCATATCATTGTCTTTGCAAAGCGAAAAAGCGGTTGAATCCATAACTTTCAGATCCCTGTTGATCACTTCTCTGAACGTAACGCTGTCATACTTAACGGCATCGGGATATTTATTGGGATCCATATCAAAAACGCCGTCCACATTCGTAGCTTTCAGAAGCGCGTCTGCATTCATCTCAACGCTTCTGAGCGCCGCAGCCGTATCCGTTGAGAAGAACGGCGATCCCGTACCGCAGCCGAATATAACGATCCTGCCCTTTTCAAGGTGGCGTATTGCACGGTTTCTGATATAAGGCTCTGCGATCTGGCGCATTTCAATAGCCGTTTGCACGCGCACATCCGCGCCAAGCTGTTCAAGCGCATCGCAAAGCGCAAGCGCGTTCATGGCGGTAGCAAGCATGCCGATGTGATCCGCTCTGGCTCTGTCCATCCCCTCGCTGGTTCTGCCGCGCCAAAAGTTTCCGCCGCCGACTACCACGGCAACCTCAACACCCAGGTCGGCAACAGCTTTGATAGATTTGCAGATCGTAACGACCGTATCGTTATCTATGCCTGTTGTTTTGGGGCCGGCAAGCACCTCGCCGGAAAGCTTGAGCAGTATTCTTTTATATACAGCGTCCATAATCAACCTCCGTAACTTTAATGTTTCCGTTTATATATATAATAATATATTTTAAAAATAAAGTAAATAGACAAAAAGAAAAAGGCGGTAAAAATTTACCGCCTCAGACTGTTGATAAAGTTGGTTGATTGTGAAAAACACATCTTGTTTGCTATAACTTACATGATATTGTTTGGACAACCCTTCAGTCAACTGCGTTGACAGCTCCCCTTGCACAGGGGAGCCTAAACTTGGGGATCGGCTCGGCAATGGATTTCCGCGTTGATCAAGTCCGTTTTAAAAAGGATGCGCTTTAGCCGGCATACTGCAGGATGATCGCATAATCGCGGGAATTGATATATCCGTCATAATTGACGTCATACAGATAGCCGTTCGTAACATCTTCGCGTTTTTCATTGAAATAGAGCATAAAGCTTAACTGAACGGTGGTTTGCTCTTCGTCCTGCTCGGCGCCGCACACGGTGCATTTATAAGTCAGCCAAGTAGAAACTAACGAGCCGGTTGTATGACGGTCATAACGATAGGTATGACCTGTTGCAGGAATGGTTACCTCCTGCTGCGCGCCGCAGACGGAGCAGGTTTCACGCGCCAAGCCCTCTGCCTCGCACGTAGGCTCGGTGACCACCACGCGGCTCTCGGGATCATAAACATGGCCGCCGGAAGGTATCTCCACCTCAATGTATTCGCCGCAGTTTGCGCATGTGCCTGCGGCAACACCGGCAACCGTGCAGTTTGCCTGTGTAATAACGGTGTAATCCTCTGCATTTTCTATATCATGCCCCAGCGCGGGGATCTGATACGTTGTTGAGGAATCGCATCTTGAGCATTTATGCTGACCTGTACCGATAGTAGTGCAGGTAGGCTCCTGCAATACGGAATCCTCGCTGTAATCGTGCCCCAAGGCGCTCGGGAACGGAAGATCATAGCTCGTGCCGCAGTTTTGGCAGGTAATCGTTGTGGTTCCCGCCTCAGTGCAGGTGGGTTCTACCGTTACAACGCCGCCGTCAAATTCATGACCGAGCGGAGCCTGCGTGATCGTTTCCACGTGGGTGCAGCCATCCACTGTGCAGGTTCTTTCTATGGAGCCCGCAGACGTGCAGGAAACCGGGGAAACAACATCCTCGGTATAATAACTTTCCACCCACGCGTTGTGGACGCATTCCGAGCGTTCCGCGCCGCAGGCGGTGCAGCGGTATTCGTTATACGTATGGCTGCCGTCCTCCGTTGTACTTGTGCTGATAAGCTCCTCTGAATGGCCGGTGGCAGGCAGGGTGACCGTAACCGTCTCACCGCAGCGTGCGCATACGCCTGTCTGATAACCATCCTGGGTGCAGGTGGCGGGAGAGATAGACGTATAATTTTCAATCGTATGGCCAAGTGCGGGAACAACGGCGGGCACAAGTCCGTTTCTGCCGCAGATATTACAGGAATAGGTACCGAGCCCGGTAGAAGTGCAGGTCGGTTCTTTGGTATAATTTATGGTATAATACCCCTCTACCCATTCGCTGTGCGTGGTAACGGTATTTTCCGTACCGCATCTTGAACAGGTCTGATATTCGTATGTATGGCCGTCGATCTCGGTATTGTCCACCGTTGAATCCGTTACAAAATCATGACCGAGCGCGGCGATGACCTCCGTGCGGATAAGCGCGCCGCAATCCTGGCACATGATATGCTGCGAACCCTCTGTAGTACAAGTCGCTTCCAGCGTAACATCCGCATACATATTGCTGTGCGCGCAATCATCTATCGAAACGAAAGCATAGCCATGTTCCTCTGCATACGCCTGCGTGGTGGACTGGGAATGACCGTGGAAAACGACGGTCTGCTGGCTGCCGTTGAATGCGTCGCTGTCAAGCAGGGTATTTATATCACACTCACTGTTATAGATATAAACATGAGAAAGCGTGCCGATATTGGCAAAAGCCAGAGTTTCTATCGTTGTTACGGTTTCCGGAATAACCAAAGTAGTGATAAAAGTGCCAAAAAATGAGCTTGATGAAATCGTTGTTATACTGCTGCCGAAATCTACTTCTCTAAGCGTTGTGCAGCCCTCAAAATTGTTTATACCTGTTTCCGTAAGACCTGTGCCGAAAGTGACGCTTTCAAGCTTAAGACAATCCTTAAACACGGAACCGACTTCATATTCTATTCCAAAAGTGCCTTGACGCATGCCGAGGCTCGTAAGGCTGTCAGGAAATACAACCTCCTTTATGCCGGAACCGTTGAATGCAAATTCCCTGATCGTAGTAAGCCCCACCGGGAAATCAACATCTTCAAGACTTGTGGTATTTTGGAAAGCATATCCTTCAATCACTTTAAGGCTTGCGGGAAATTTACAATCCGCCAAAGCCGTGCAGTCCATAAATGCGCGCTCACCGATCTCCTCAAGTGTAGAGGGCATAGAAGCGCTTTGAAGTGCGGGCATGGAACTGAAAGAATAATCACCTATCCGTGTAACACCCTCTCCAATAACCACATATTCACACTCTTCTCTGTTATCATACCACGGAACGCGGCCGCTGCCGGCTTGCAGATTGCTGTAATCACGTATAGCGCCGGTACCCGTAATCGTAAGCGTTTTCGTACCGCTGTCATAAGACCAGGATACACTGCTTCCCGTAGCGCCGCAGCTGCCGCTTGTGGCGGCGAACACGGAAGTGGAAAACATGCCGAAGAACGACACGAAGCACAATACCAGAGATAAAAATACGGATAAGAACCTTTTTCTGACATTCATAGATTTATACCTCTTTTAAATTTACAATTTCTTGTTACAACGCTTAAAATACACAAAATTATTATAGCATAATTATAAATTTATGTAAATAACGCACAAGAAAAATTATTGAATATATTTTTCTATATATTCTTTGCAGGAAGCAAGAAGAAAGCCCACCGCATTTTTACTGACGTCTGCATAGGGCGCCATCATATCAAAGGCATGGTACGCTCCTTTACCCACAAACAGCCGCACCGGCGTTCCGGCCGACCTTATCCTGTTAAAGAATGACAGATCCTCCGCAAAAAAAGGATCCGCAGTGCCTATTGCGGAAATCACCGGCGGCAGATGTGAGAAATCCGTTTCCCGTGCGGGAGCGGCATACACCGGCACGCTTTGATTCATAACGCGATCTCCAAGATAGATCCGTCATGCGGCTTTATTTTCCGCAGTGCCCCAAACGGGTGAATGATTATTGGCGGAGGTTTTGGTAACACGGTCATCAAGCATGGGGTAAAGCGGGATCTGAAACGCAAAGCAGTTTTTGCCGGTATTTCTTGCGTAAACGGCAAGGGCTGCGGCAAGTCCTCCGCCTGCGCTCTCTCCGCCGACGATGATCTTTTCCCCATCTATGCCGACGATAGTTAATATAGATAGTAAAATAGCAGCAATTTTTCTTTTTTTAGTCTTAATTAAGGCAATAAGTATACATATTGATACGCAACTTGTAAACAACGGTAAAATTATATATAACAGAACAAATGAATCAGATAAGAAATCAAACATAATACCCCTCCTCATCATTATTGCGTTTGCGTGTATCATCTCAGCAGAGGCTGCTTGCCAAAACGTTTTTTCTACCCTTTCATACTACCGCCTAAATAAATCATAGCATATTGTATTTGTAAACACAAGAAAAAGAGCAGGTCACAGACCTGCTCATGATCCTAAAAAAAATGAGGTAGACATCATCTACCTCATTACTATATATGTGTAAATCAATATTGTTGGATAATTTGCGTAAACTTAGCCGAAGATAAAATAAAATCGTATTACGCAAACTCATACGCCAAATATACGCAAAACATACCGATAAAGTATGATATTTTATGATATTTTACGCAATTCTGTAGAAATCATCTCTATGCAAAATTTGAGATATAGACACAAATTTGAGACTACACCATATATTTTTATTTTGTAATTACTGATGGATCTGAATTGCAAAAAACATTTCAAATTTGGCATAAACTAGGTGTTTCCGCACCATTTTATTAAACGGATGCCCAAATTTTGACTTTATACTGTTTATAAGCAAAATTAAAGATATCTTATAAGCAAAGACGCTAAATCAAATTTGCCACACAATTATATCACAAATCATTATACAGTGTCAACAAGTATTATCCATATTTATAAGGTTGATCCAAGCAAATCTTGACCTTTCATTTTTTCCATATTCGATTTATTTTCTAATATATGTGTGTAAGATAATGTTGTGCTGTAATTAGCATGTCCCATTATTTTTTGAACAAAATATGGTTCCATCTTTTTTTCAAAACATCTTGTAGCAAAAGTGTGTCTGAATGCGTGAGGATATATATTATCAATGAATCTTGGTTCTCTACCCTCTTTTTGGGCATTATATCCTTCAACAGCACGCATATTCTTAACTATAATTTGTGTAGTATGAGCTAAAGCATATCGGGTTAACGGGGAGCCATATTTTGTAGTAAAAACCAAATCTCCGTACTCTTCTTTACATCTCCACCGTTTTCCCATCTTAGTTTTACAAAGACCTTGCTTGTCTCTCCAGTCTTTAAACAACTGTTCTGCATTGCCAAAAAATGGTATAGTTCTAAAGCCGGATATTGTTTTAGGTGAGGTTATTTCCTCAAATTTAACTCCGTCAATATAGGCGGTTGTCATTGATCGCTTAATATATATTTCTTTTTTATAGAAATCTATATCATTCCATCTCAAAGCAGAAAACTCACCTATCCTCATGCCAGTAAGCAAAAGAATCATATATGGTTCGTAATAAAATGTTCCCCGGATTTGTGAAATAAATAAATCTTGTTCCCAATGTTCAAGGACTCTTCGTTCGGCAATGGGTTTAGCATCTTTTACACAAATACCGAGACAAACATTATGCTGTATGATCTTATTAGCGATGGCGGAGTCCATACACTGTTTTATAGCACTTAACGCCTCTTCTAGTGTTCTCTGAACATATCCTTTTGCTATGAGTTCATTTGTGGCTTGCTGAACATCTAATTGCGATATATGAACTAATTTCTTCTCACCAAGAATTGATAAATACGTATTTTTTATTTTTGCATCGTACTTTTTAGCACATACTTCATTTTTTAATTGTGGTGCTTTAATTTTTTCAAACCATTCATTATACCAAGATAGTAAAGTTTCATTTGGTCTAATATTATATTCATTTCTTAATAATTTTGCTTTTTCTTCATCAAACATCTTTTTTAAGGCAGTTAAGTTTTTATTACAAATATCTATGGATTTTCCATTAATTTTTGCTCTTGCTTCATATCTACCGTCTTTTCTTTGATGAATACCTTTTCCTATTTCTTTTCCTTTTAAATTTCTGCCCATAAAGGATTACCTCTTTTCTAAAAAATTTGAAATATCGATATTTCACCAATAATGATAATCATTATTTCAAATCTTTCAATTATGCGATTATATATCAATCTGATATTTCGCACACTTTACTAAATATTCATCGAAAAGTTCTTTATTCACATACAATCTATTCCCCACCCTAACAGTAAACTTACTTTCAGGTCTTTTTAGTATCTGTCTTGTCTTCGTCATACCCCAACCAGTATATTCGCACACTTCTTTAAGGCTTAATAATGCTTTATCCATATTAAATGATCCTCCTCAAAATTTTAATGTGTATAGTCCATAATACTCATTATTTCTATTAATTATTTTCATATATATTATATCTACATAGAAACATTCCAGAGACCCACGCTAATGGCAAGAGCTTTATTTATACCTTCAACATGAAGACCACTTAAATGCCCTATATATGAATCCAATCGCCTTTTATCTATTGTTCTGATCTGTTCAAACATTATTATGGATGGTGCTTCCAAGCCGACCCCTGTATTAAGAAAGTAATGTGTCGGCAATTTAGCTTTGATTCCTATCCGGCTGGTGATAGGGGCAACGATCACTGTAGGGCTAAATTTATTTCCAATATTGTTTTGGATAATTAATACCGGTCTGTATCCCCGTTGTTCAGATCCAATACCATGCCCTAAATTAGCGTAGTACAGATCTCCTCTTAAACATTTTTTGTCTTTCATAAATAAACCTCCTTCACAGGCTTTTGCCTATGTAAAAAGAGCCAGCCAATAAAACATTTACAGTTGCATTTCCATATATGGAAAATACTAATTTGTTTTACAGGCTGGCTTATAATATGAAAGCAATTTTATTTGTCCTCAACGCCCCAAATTGCAATAAGGGAATCATCAAACGGCTGACTGCTGATCAGCTCCACGGGAATCTCACCCCTCCGAGTTCATCCGAGCTGCCCCCATTGCCTGCGACGGTTTTATCACGCTCGGACTGTGGCTGGACAGGAGTATCATTATCCCTATTGCCTGTCATCGCCGTATCAGTAGCAATCTGATATTTACAGCAATTATTTCTCGCTCGGCTTGTTAGCGTCATGGCGTAATTGCTGAGGTGGCTTGTGCTTTGCACAACAATAGGAATGTATCTGATGAATGACTTGTTCAGTTGTATGAAAGAAAAAGTCCTTTCATAAACTTCAACTTGTTGGGGTGGTTTTGTTGGGGTGTTTCTCTAAAAATTTTATAAATTTCTTTTTAGCGGCCTGCACAGATTCATAAACAGTTTTTATATTCCTCTTTTCCATTTCAGCTATTTGCCGATATGTATAGTTCTGAAAATAATACATTTTAAATCTTCGACTTTGTATAATGTTAAGTTGCATCATAAAATCATTAAGTATTGTATTAAATTCATCACTTTCTGCCGTTTCACTAATGCCTGAGTCGTAAAGAAGTGAAAATTCTGTTTCTAATTTACTTGATTTACGAACACTGCGCATATGGTGCTTTGATTCGTTTTTGTTATATATATTGTTGATTTCTAAGTATTGCTGCCACTCGGAACAATTAAATATCATTTCTGTACTGAAATTTATTTTTCCGAGCATTGTGCTTAGCACCTTTTTGTCGACATCGCTAACGCAAATCAATATTGTTCCGGCTTGACTTTGATATTCTTGTGAAATATCGTATATCTCGCATAACTTTTTCATTTTATATCTCCTTGTTTTTTTAATTTATTGATTAAAAAATCAAGAAGATTACGGGTATTTAGTTATATACGGCAGCCACAATCTTTTCATCGATGTCCTTTCTTTTATCAGGACAACAAAAAAGAAGCCTGACGATTTTCGTCAGGCTTCTATCTTTTTAAGATGATGTCTGTACTTATTTTTTTGTTACAATCTTAGTATAATTATTTCAATTTATCGTAACATTGATTTTATTTCCGCATTTATGACATTTAATAATTATTCCATTTTCGTTTATTTGTTTATCTAAAAATATTCTTTCACTTTCCCTAACATCGCACAATCTCGCTCCACAAATTGGACAGTGTACTTTTTTCAAATTTATTTTTGACGCCCTGGACAAAGTCACCATTTATATATACCTCTGTTCGCTATTTGAGAACATATATCTCAAAAATATATCCCATTTGGGATATATTTTCGGCTTTCTATGCTTTGTTTTTCCTATTACGGATTTGGCTTTTAAGGGAGTCGTTGTTATATATACATTCACTTATATCTACAGGTATATGAAAGTTATTTTTATCTTGCTCTTTTGAAAGAGCTGCACCATCAAAAAAAATGATCCGCTCATCTTCAGAAAGATTTAAAATATCCGCTAAAAGTAATACCGATTTATCATTCGGCGCTGGCTTTTTGCCGTTTTCTATATCGGATAAATACGAAAACCCTAAATTTACTAACTCCGACATTCTCCTTAATGATAAATTCCTTTGCTTTCTCTTTTGTCTTAAGAATTCACCAAATTCCAATTAAATATCTTTCAATCTATGATTAAAAAATCTTCCTAAAATCACAAGAAGTGTTTCTAAAACAAAAGCGCACACAATAGGAACGTACATATAATTTATTTTGAATTGCATCAAAATAAAATTTATTAGCAAAAACGCAAGACTCAAGCAGCCAATTATTTTTTTGAATTTTCTTCTTTCTCGAAAATCAAGTGGCTTTTGAGGGGTATCTGCCGGTGAACAAAGAGTTAATAAAAGGGCACTGACAATATAAAGAATTAGAAAGTATTTGTAATCTATATTAGGATTAGAAAAAAAATACTTTATAACAACGATACTGGAAAACAGAAGTAATAATGTGATAATTTGACAATGCAATTCTGTTTTCGCGTGCAATCCCCCAGCAAATCTTCTTATAGTAAAAAAAACAGCAAAGAAAACAAGACTTGGCATAATGATCTTAAACAAAATACCAAGCAATAGTGTAAAAATTAATAATTCCAAAGAAGATAAAACTACGAATAGACCGTAACGATATAACTCAAAATCATCTTCAGAGATTATTTTTTTTGATACCCATTTTCGGGCAAGGATTTCGGAGATATGCCCTATCATTTTTTTGTTTTGAATGAATTAAGCTTTGCAGGAATCTTAGGTTGATATATAACAAATGTACTTGTTGAATTTGCATCAACCTTCAAAGAATAATTAATGAAATTTATTATTTTTCTCATATTTTTGTTCATAATTCATTTCCTCCTTTTTCAATTATAATAAATACATTTGATACTAATATCAACCGTTCTTTGTAGTTTCTTAATTTAAAATTCCATAGTATATAATATTCCAAGCAAAACTATGAAATGTATAATTTATTTTGCCATATGACAAGTAACAATATGCAATCCATAGTACCATTTGGTGTACGAATTCGATAAGTAATGGTATTATTATTTAGGTGGTTGAAATGATATATGGTTCTGAAATAATTGCAAAACGAATTAAGCGCTACCGCGAAAAAAATAATTTAACGCAGGAAAAATTAGGCGAAATAGTCGGACTAACCAGAAATGAGATTTCCAATTTGGAATGCAACAAAAATAATCTTTCATATAAAACTCTCTGTGATTTGTGTGACGCCTTAGATATTTGCCCTTGTGAATTAATGTGTGGTGCTGATCACAAAACAATCGATGATAACTTAATAAGTCTTATAAAACACTTTGATGAAGAAGATAAATATATCATTCACCAAATGTTAATTACATATAAAGCACTGAAAGATGATTTGAAAAAGTCAAAATAATGTGTTATATTAGGTTCGGGTCTTCCCGAACTTTTTTATTTTAAACGATGGTTTTGAGGGGTACATATGGTTATAAACGCTTTGATTTGTGATGACGATCAAAAATGTGTGGATCAGATCTCAGAATATCTTGACCACTACTGCTATGACCATAGTTTATCGTATTCGGTCAAATCCTTTACCGATGGAATGCAGGCAATTCATTCAGAAGCGGTGTATAATATCGCTTTTCTTGATATAGAGATCGGAAATGTATCAGGGCTTGATATAGCGAAAGCACTTAAAGAAAAAAATAAAAATATCATTATATTTTTCGTTACGGAATATGAAAAGTATATTGATGATGCTATGGATCTTTTCGCATTAAGATTTATTAAAAAACCTGTTACCGAAAACAGAATTTATAAAGGGCTTGATAAGGCAATAGATCTTATCAACGAGGACGAGATCAGTTTTTATCTGAAAGATTCAAATAAGATAAAAAATATTAAATCAAAAGACATTATTTATGTTGAAACAGGTAATCACAAAACAATGGTCTTTACAAATTCCGGCTGTTATGAATCGGCGCAGTTGCTTGATTATTGGGAAAAGCAATTAACGAATATCTGCTTTGCCCGGCCGCATAAAAGCTTTATTGTGAATATGGAGTATATTGATGAATATAAAAGGAATGAAGTAAAGCTGAAAAACGGCAAGATCGTTCCCGTTGCCTATAAAAGGCAGACGGAATTTCGCAATATCTTTTGGAATTATCTTAAAAGGAGAAAATAATGGTATCCGTTGCACTGAATATTTGTTTGCAGATCGTTGAGGCGCTGATAGCATTTCATTTTTACGAAAGTATCTCTCATTTAACAAAACATAAATTTAAAAGGTTTGCTTTGGTGCTCGGCGGATATTTGGCAATGTGCCTGCTCAATCTGCTGTTTGATTATAACGCAATAATTAATGCCGCAGCGCTGCTGATCTTTCATTTTATATTCACTTTTGTTGTTTATAAAAGAAAGATCGGTTATTCTTTGCTTTTGTCCGTCTTATTCACATGCCTTGTAGGTATTTCGGAAATAAGTGTTTTAAATATTATCTCAATATTTACAAAAAGCAGCATTCAGGTATTTATGAATGACCCGTTCATATATCTGCTTGCCATTTTGTTCAGCAAATCCATTCTTTTCTTTGTGATCCGATTGATTATAAGTTTTGCAGATAAAATCAGAACGAATGAAAAAACAAGTTTTATTTTTCTTATCTATCCGGCGTCGCTGCTTATAGTAATTGTTGATTTTATCATGATTTCATATAAATATAATCTTGATAACAACAGCAAGATCATTTTAACGGTTTCAGGCATAGTAATGACTGCGGCAGTGATTATTACCTGTATTTTTCGGCAGCAGTTATCACAAAAAGAAGAAGAGATCATTGAACTGAAATCCATAAAACAAAAACAGGAGATAGAAAATACATATTTTGACCTGCTTGAGCACCAAAACGAAGAATTGCAGATCTTTATTCATGATATGAAAAAGCATCTGAATAATATATATTCTCTTGCGCCTGAGTCGAAAGAAGTAAGAGAATATGTTTCAAACCTTGCAAAGGATATAAGCAACAGCAACAGAATAGGAAAAACAAAAAATAAACTGCTGGACATCATCACGGATAAATATGATTATATCTCTAAAAAATCCGGCATCGAGTTTGAAAAAGATATTCATTATTCTCAATTACAATTCATTGCAGACAGCGATCTGACATCTATTTTCAATAATCTGCTGGATAATGCAATAGAGAGCGCACAAAACTCTAAAGATAAAAAAATAAGTTTATCCATAAATTCGATTGGAAATCTCTTAACGGTTGAATTGTCCAATTCGTGTGATACCCCGCCTAAAACTAAGAACAAAACGCTGATCTCAACAAAAAGTGAACAGGGTCTGCATGGATATGGATTCAAAAGCGTAAAAAGAGCAGTTAAAAAATATAGCGGCGACCTTGAGTGGGAGTATGATGATACGAATAAGCTTTTTAAAATATCTATTATATTTCCTATCGCATAAAATTGAATAAGCGGTTAAAAAGTAAGCGCACGGATGATCCGTGCACTTATTTTTTTACCAATTTTATGTAGTTTGGAAGAAAAAGTGATGTAGTTTCGCTATTCGATTGCTATATTTATATAAGAAGTTTTAATATAAATATGACAATGCAATAAGATAATGATGTTAAAGGAGGAAATGAAAAAATATTTTTTAATTTTAAACAGTGTTAACTGTGATTGATAACAAAGACTAAATGCTTTTACAGCAAAGGAGGTAATTAAATGAAACCAAAACATAGTATATGGTTTAAATCATTAGCAGCTTTTTTGGCATTCATTATCGTAATACAGGTACTGCCGTTATCTGCGTTAGCTGAAAATGTTACTCAGTCTTCAGCCAGCGATATTTCTAACGAACAAAATATGGAAGTTGTCGGGGAAGTTGTTGATAAAAGAACAGAGTATCAGAAGACCTATGAATTGTCAGACGGTACATATTATGAAA